>NZ_VPDP01000016.1:0-51359 GCF_013417635.1 Acinetobacter sp. YH12239
AATGATAATATATATCGATCAATCAACCAGTAAAAATCCACACAAGTTGTTCTTCATAATCTCTTAATGATCTTCTCAATGCTTCGTCAGCATCAAGCTAGGTCGGCTATATTACGCTTTCTTTTCATAAAGTCAACTAGAAATGTTAATTTATTTTCTAACTCATTCTCAAAACTTAGATCCAACCTATTCAGCTAAATCCTTGTTTTTCAACAAGTTTTAATCAACATCACCGCCGATGGATGTGCATTATAGGCCATTTATTTTCTTACGCAACTAATTTTTCAATTTTTTCTATTTGTTTGTATAGTTAATAAACCAAATAAACATTAACTATATGTTTTTTATATATAATTTTATTTGTATGATCTTTTAACTCTTTTCGCTGTCTAAATAAGACATAATCATTGCACTTAATTCCCGCTTAAGCTGTTGTTCTGAAATAAGAAAATCATTGTTGCTTACAAACCTCATCATTGTGAACAAGGTACTATTAATAATCACAAAAGATTTATGCTTAAGTGTTTCGAAGTCCCAATGACGATAGAAACGATTAAATACATATAAACCAACTTCCAAAAAATGCTTTTCTAAAACTTTTGCGGCTTCTGAATTGTTGTAGCCATGCCAATGTTTCAGGACTTCAAAGAAGAAACCATTATCTTCTCTCATTACATCAAATCCGAATTGAAGACTAACATCGACTAAGGTTTTTAAATCCATTTCTTCTTGATTCATCGCCAGCGCTTTAAGTGACAAACCTAAATTTTCACTCTTACGACGTAACAACTCTAAAATTATCTGATCTTTATTTTCGAAATATTGATAAATAGAACCTACGCTCACCCCTGATTTTTCAGATATTTTTGGCGTAGTGATTTGATCTAGGCCCATTTCAGAAATGCATATCAGAGTCGCTTCCAAAATACTATCGACTACCAGCTTTGCTCTTTGTTGTTGGGGTCTTTTTCTCATAGCTGCCATTCTAATAATGCGAATTGAATGCGAATAAATATTCATATTAATCTTTGATCAAACAATAACCAGATTAATTACACTATGTCAAATTTTAGCATTCCAAAACGTATGGCTTCATATGAGCGAATGAAGCGTAGCGATCTATTGTCTAAGCTTCTACACAAAATGACCGATCAAAACTTCATTCCAACTTATGCTGAATATTTAGAGTTAAATGAAAGTTTACATACGGGTGATGTGCCGATGGATCGCTTAATGGATTGGGTGATGATCAATCCACGCGAAAATCGAAAGCTTTTTGAAACAGCCTTATATCAAGGCTTAGATGCTCTTCCCAAACCAATCCCTGAAATCAAAGCATTCTTTGATCTCGTGGAACAACAGCCTGTTTGGTTTGATCAAGAAAAAATTGATCGTGCAATTCAATTCACACATCGTTTAGGCTCAAATGTCACTTTTATTATGCGTGATCTCGCGCTAATGACTGGATATCAATACCCTGGCTTTAATCAACCTTTAATTTTAACAGGTGCTTTAAGCAAATATGCAGGCAAGCGCTTAGCAGAAACACATAAATGGTGGCTAGATGTTACTAAGCCGAATGGATTTCAACGCTTTAATGATGGCTTTACTTCAACAATTTTTGTGCGTTTCATCCATTCTTTAGTTCGCTACCATCTAAAAAAATCCAAAGATTGGGACTGGGATATTTGGGGAATGCCGATTAACCAATATGATCAGGCAATGACAAATATTGCTTTCAGCGGTGTGATGCTTTTAGGTATTCGAGCAATCGGTATTTTTCCAACTAAAAGTGAAGTCGATGCGATTATGCATTTTTGGAAATATACAGGCTGGTTAATGGGTGTTGACGAACACTGGCTGATTGATAAAGAGTCTGAAGGCTGGAAATTATTGCAATGGATGAATTATGCTCATCCTCAAGTGGATGAAAGTAGTCGTCAGCTTGCAGTAAGCCTATCCAAAGAACCATTTGAACGCGAATATAAACATTTTAAACGTTTCATGCAGAAGAAAGCCTACCAGAATCACTTAGATGTTACCCAAATCTTTATGGGCCGAAAAAAAATGAAAAATTTAGGGCTTAAGCCTCGAATACTGCCGTGGTATCCAGTGTATCTACTGACCAAAAATACTGTGATTTATGCTGGCGCAAAAAAAATACCAAAGCTTGATCTTTATTTACAGCGTAAAGGGCGATCACAACAAGAACAAGCTCTCGATTTATATCAAAATGCAGGAAAACAGCTGGCAAGTATGCATCAATAAATAAAAAACCGAGCTAAGGCTCGGTTTTTTTCATGTATATTTTTTAAGACATTTTTAATGTTGCCTCTTGCTCAGCTCGAAGTGCTGATGGAGAACGTGCTAGATAATCCAAAGCTTGTTGAGTATTACCTTCTTGCACTGGATGAAACTTTGGACTAAACCAACGGATAGTAGCTAAAGTTAAATGACTGAAGGTAGGAATATGATCAGTCTTACGGCTAATTTTTTCCATTTGCATAATGAGTCTTAAAGTACCCATATGTCTAAACTTACCTGCATCTTTATCTTGTTTCAAAATTGTTTTGCCGCCTTCAATCCAAACCGCTGCCATAATAGGGAAGATAAAGGTCATCAAAGCATTTTTTGAAATTTGGAAATTAAACTCTGATTCAAACATATGTTTAAACAAATCATACGCAACCGTACGATGTTCAACTTCTTCAGCAAGATGCCAACGGAATAGATCAGCCATGATTGGATCGGCTTTATCCAATGAAGTATTGTCCAAGCTCCACTGCCCTGCCACACCAGTATAGTGCTCAATGGCTGCAATCACACCCAGTCGGAAGATTAACCAACGTTTTTCACCAACCACTTTTTTCATCATTTTGATACCTACTGGATTTTCTCCCAAAAGGATTTCAAAAAGATAATGCATGCGTTGAATGAACGGCTTTACATCTAATCCATGTTGATCAAAATAAACTTGTGCATGTTGATGAGTACGACCATGAATCGCTTCTTGCTGAATAAAACCTTTCACGTCAGCTTTTAATTGTTCGTCTTTGACGAACGGTAAAGCTTTATTAAATACACGGCAAAACCAAAACTCACCCGCAGGCAAGATCATATGTGCTGTATTCAACATATGGGTGGAAACAGGGTCATTTTCAATCCAATGCTTTGGAATATGATTGAAATCAAATTTTACTTTACGACCATGTAGTTGATGAACTTGACTCATTGTTGTCATTTTATTATCCATTACATCTTTTTTATTATTTTTAAAATAATGACAACCTCATCACAATATCATTTAAGGACATTCATATTTTATGTCTGACAATTTTAAAGAAAACACCCATTCAGACGGCGATCTAAATGGGTGTTAGGCTTAATACGTCAAATAAACTGAATATGACTAGAACTTCATACTCACACGCGCCCAATAATTACGTCCTATATTATTAAATTGCTCATTCTGTGCAAAACCAAATCCAGCACTACCTGCTTTATTTAAGTGTTCCGTATAGACTTTATCCAGAACATTATCAATTCCAATACTCAAATCGACACCTTGATGAATTTGATAAGTGCCATTTAAAGACAGCGTCGAGAAACCTGAACTCGTTTTAAAATCCTTACCTACAATATTACCTTGATTAATACTGACACGATCCTGCCCATCTACCACACGCCACAATAAACCTAAGTTAAAGCGCTCTTGCACATATCTTAAATTTACACGTGCTTCCAGCGGAGATATTTGAGGTAAAGGTTGATGATCAGTTGTGTTTTTTCCCCAAGCATACATCGCACTAAGATCTGCCTGAACAGCATCGGTAAATTGATAACCTATTCCAGCTTCTGCCCCTGCGATTGTCGCATCGACATTTCTAGAATCAGCAGCATTTTTACCATGACCAGTCATTTTTGCTGGGTCATAATTCAATAATATGAAATCATTAATCAAACCCGCATAAGCTGATGCCCATGAACTGAATGCCCCGTGATTATGTTGGTATCCAACATCCAACTGTAAAGTTTTTTCTGTTTCTAAATCCTTGAAGGTAGCAACAGCATTGCCTTGATAATCTGTCTTAAACAACTCCCAATAATCTGGTACGCGCTCTACATAGCCTAGACCAATATATGTTTTAGCATCATGCTCTGGATGCTGATTTTCAAACCGTATAAAACCACTTGGTAATGTTTCCTGACGTTCTTGAACCATTTTTAAGTTTTTAATCTTAACTTGATCAACCCGAACACCTGTGACCAACTTATTATGATCATTCAATGGATATGATAATTCAGTGAACCCGCCATAAGATTGAAACTTCATATCCTCTGTCAGTGGAGTATTCATCATTGGCATGCTTGAATGATACATTCCACCAGCATGTTGATTATTCTGAGTATCAACACCCGTAATGAATATTGCTTTATCCCACTCCATCGTTGTGGCTAAACGTGCATTCAAAGTACGACGTGTCACATTCATAGCGCGATCCGCGCCATCAACATCACGCAAACTAAAATTATCCATCACATGATCATTAAAGTTGTAATTGACTTGCGCCTCAACTTTTTTAACTACCTCTGAGAGATTCTTTTTCTCAAATCTTAATCCCAAGCTCTCGCGGGCAAATTTAGAACCATCCATATCTCGCCCAGCATATACAGCCTCACCATCAGCCTTACCACCAGTTAACTCAATCCATGTATCTGCATTAGGTGTCCAGCCCAATGCTAAATCTGCATTCCATCGTTTCCAATCTGATGGTACGGTCGCCCCATTGCCATCTTGATAACTATTTGAGACTGATCGGTTGCTATTGATTCGAATATATTTTTGTTCATCTCCTACCGCTGCCTCAATATTTTGGTCTAAACGCCCAAAAGAGCCCATTAATACACTTGCCTGACCTCGATAATTTTTTTCATCATTCAATTGTTCTGGGCGTCGCTCGAAAATCACTGTTGCTGCTGAACCTGTGTTGGCGTACTGGACAGTTTGGGGACCTTTAATCACCGAGATTCGATCATAGCTCTCAGGTGAGATATACGAAGTCGGTGAATCCATACGACTCGGGCATGCTCCTAAATTTTCAGTTCCATCTGTTAGAATTTTGATTCGTGATCCAAACATTCCACGAAAGGTCACATCACCGTTCGTACCTGCACCACTATTTACGCTGCTAAACCCTACAATACTTTGTAAGTAATCTGCGCCATCCGAGGCAGGAATAGGCTGAATGGGTTGCTTCGGGTTTGCCCGTACAATCAAGCCATTAGCATCATTACCTTGTAGAGCTGTAGCAACAATTGGCGCTAAGTTCGTCGTGTGTGTATCAGGTGTTGGATTTGACGCTGTAGATTGGACTTCAGCAAATGAAGTTTGCGAAATAAAGGCAATGGAAATCGCAACCGCTAGTGGCTGTAAATAGAATTTTGGTTGAGCCATGATATATTCACTCAAAATTTAAATATGACAATCCTAGAGTCATTCAAGACCCTAAATATAAAGACAATATTTAAGAAAAGAGTGGTGGTGCCCGACCTTGAGGTAAAAGGAATAAACGCTGTAAGTCGAAATAAATATGTTTGAACGCTTTTTGGAATGCGATCAAACGTATATTCAAACGTACAAAAACTTCTTTAACATTCAGCTCAGGTGGCAAAATCAAATTACCAAATACAGTACAGTATTGGCATTGATGGTTTGGGTCATGATGATCGTGCCCACTATGCGAGGATTCAACATAGCGCTTAGACTCATGATGTTCATGTAACGCATGTGAAGTGGAAACATGATGAGCGTGATGAACGAGCGTTGTAATACCAGAATGACGAGGTTGTTCGAATAAGGCACGGGTGATCGTTTCGCAGACCGGCGCAATTTGATATTGCGCTGGAAGCAAAGGCTGAAGAAAAACAGCGATCTGTAATAATACTGCTGCGAAACTCAGCAGCAACCCATTGCGGAACAAATTGTCATTCCAAATAAAATTTGAGCAATTATAACAAAGCCCAATCGAAATTGGGCTTTATCAACATATTTAAAATTCTTAGAGAATTAACGCTTTACAGCAACTTTTTCTTTTTGACGCTGACGAACGACTTTTTCTACCTTTTCACGCGCTCTTTGACGTTTTAAAGGAGATAGATAATCAACAAATAATTTCCCGTTCAGATGATCCATTTCGTGCTGGATACATACTGCCAAAAGACCATCAGCTTCTAATTCAAAAGCTTGCCCTTCTAAGTTAATTGCGTCAATTTTGACGCGTGACGGACGCTCAACTTTATCGTATATTTGTGGAACTGATAGACAACCCTCTTCATAAGGTTGGGTATCTTCAGTTAATGGGGTGACTTTAGGATTAATAAAAACCATCGGCTGATTTTTATCTTCAGACAAGTCCATGACGATAAGCTGAATATGATGATCAACTTGGGTTGCAGCTAGACCAATACCTGGTGCTTCATACATGGTTTCAAACATGTCTGCAGCAAGTTGACGAATTTCATCCGTCACTTCCTCTACAGGTTTGGCAATAGTACGCAAACGGGGATCAGGAAAACTTAAAATTGGTAATAAGGCCATGCTGCTCCTCACCGGCTATGCCATTGATCTTAAAAATTAAATGAAGTTAATGCTTCATCAAATAATACGTGTAATATGCGTATTATAGCGCAAATAGATACATAATTTTAGGAATTATGATAATGAAAAAGGTTTTCAATGGCATGGCTTTTTCACATGCTCTGGGGTTAAAGAAACGCTGCCTTTCACTTGCAATTTGCATTAGTGCGGGCTTGTTTACCGCGCAAATGACACAAGCCAGTCCAAATGTAAGCCCACCATCGATTAAGGCCGGTGCTCCTCACGTTTATGTGGTCAAAAAAGGCGACACTTTGTGGGACATTTCAGGTAAATTTTTGCGCTCACCTTGGCGTTGGAAAGAAATTTGGGCATCCAATAAACATGTCAAAAATCCACACTGGATCTACCCAGGTGATCGCTTACTACTCTGTACATTAGATGGGCGTCCACTGATTGGTAAAGATGAAGGTGACGGTTGTGAAGGCGTTATTCGTCGTCATCTTGGTGCTATCAATCTAAAACCTCAAGTACGTGTTGAAAGCTTAGGGAATACCATTCCAATTATTCCCTTGGATGATATTCAACCTTGGCTAGAAAGAAGTATTATCGTTGCGCCTGATGCTTTGCAAAGCACACCTTATATTCTCGGTTCGGCAGATCGTCGTATCGTTGCTGGGGAAGGTCAAACAGTTTATGCACGTGGTCAAGGGATTAACCCTGGACAAAGCTACGGTGTTTATCGTGAAGCTGAACCGTATGTTTTCTTAGATGAAAAAGGGAAAAAATACACAGGTGCACTTGAACTGATTGAGGTAGCTACTGCAGTCGCTGTTGCCAACGAAAATGAAATTTCAACCTTAGAGCTTAAACAAAGTTTTAATGCCGAAGTTCGTCGCGGTGATTACGTTTTACCTAAATTTCAAAATGAATTACCAAGCCTCTTCTATCCAACGGCAACAACGGATATTCAGCCAGGCGGTCAAGTGATTCGTGTTATGGGTTCTATTGGTACAGCAGCTCAACATAGTGTTGTCACCATTAACCGAGGAAACGTTCACGGTGCAAAAAATGGTCACGTGTTAAGTATTTTCCAACAAGGCGAAGTGGTTAAAGACCCGAAGACCAAAGAAAATATTCAACTGCCTAATCAGCGTGTGGGCAACTTAATGATTTTTAAAACTTTCGATCAATTAAGTTACGCTTACGTGCTAGACAGCGCACTTCCAATTAAAGTAGGTGCTGTATTAGAACCATCACCAATGGTTGAAAATTAAAATTAGGTGCGGATATGTTGAACGAGATTAACGACCATCAGTTGGCTTATATTAAACTCTGGTATCTCGTTCAACATTCACTTAGTGCTTATCAAAAACTTATTCAGCATTTTGGTTCAGCTCAAGATGCTGTACAGAAAAATCATCTAAATCAATGGCATCAGCTCAACCTACATAAAAACCATATCGAGCGTGCATCTCAATTTTTCTCTGATCAACAGCAACAAGAATTTGAGCGAATTCTGCATCAAATTCATCAACATTCTGATTTTATGCTCACTGAGCAAGATCCAGACTATCCTCAGCAATTGATGCCCTATCATGACCGCCCCCCAATTTTATTTGGGAAAGGTAAAGCACAACATTTATCTGAAGCACAAATTGCCATTGTTGGAAGCCGTAAACCAAGTCCACATGGCAAACAAGTCGCATATGATTTTGCGTATTATCTGAGTGATCAAGGTTTTTATATCACGAGTGGCTTAGCACAAGGCATTGATGAAGCAGCCCATCAGGGTGCTTTGCAACATGGCAAAACAATCGCCGTTATCGGTACAGGATTAGATTTAATTTACCCATCACAAAATCGCCCATTACATGATCAAATCTTGAAGCAGAACGGGACCATCATTTCTGAGTTTTTACCCGGTACAAAACCGCTTCAGCATAATTTTCCACGCAGAAATAGAATCGTAAGTGGCTTAAGTTTAGGGATATTGGTAGCGGAAGCTCAATTGGGCAGTGGTTCATTAATTACGGCCCAAGCTGCTGCAAATCAAGGTAAAACGACCTTTGCAATTCCAGGTCATATTTATAGTGAATTTCATCAAGGTTGCCATCAGTTGATTCGTGAAGGTGCCATCTTAGTTGATCATCCTGAGCAGATCATTGAAGATTTAGCCCTACCGACTCAATGGCAACATCAACAAGCATCACTGTCACGAAAAAACAATCCTAATGAAGTCCAAAATGACGAAATAGCTCATTCAGTAGACCGTCCAAAGTTAAGTAAGTATGAGGATGATGAGCATTCGATTCCTATACATCTGTTAGCTGTATTTCAACAATTAGATTGGGTTGGACGCGATCTCGATCAAATTGCTGCAACCCTTGATTTAGACACAGCGACACTCACCAGTCACTTGATGGAGTTAGAACTTTTAGGACGCTGTATTCAACAATCTGGGTTATACCTACGTTGCCGTAATTAAAATTAAGGTTCACAATAGTCTTTTCAATCAAGAGAATGGTGAACGCTTATGTTAACAACCTCAGTTGCTGAGGCTGCTCAATGTCTAAAACAAGGTCAAGTTTTGGCTTATCCTACAGAAGCAGTATGGGGCTTAGGTTGCGACCCTTTTAATGAAAATGCTTTTAAAGAAATTTTAAGATTAAAACAACGCCCTATCGAAAAAGGGGTGATCTTACTGGCTGGTCAAGTCAGTCAGGTTGAACATTTATTATCAAAGCTGCCTCAAGACCGCCGCGATGCGGTGATTGAAAGTTGGTCACAAACATCTTATCAAGATCGCGCCACAACATGGCTTCTCCCAGCTGATGAGCAAATACCACTTTGGATTCGAGGCAAACATCCTAAGGTTGCTATCCGAGTCACCAACCATCCTCTTTGCATCGCACTGTGTAACGCATTTGATGGGTTCATTGTTTCGACCAGCGCCAATCCAGCCGGTTTAGACCCCGCTCGCTCATTGCAAGAAGTTAATCAGTACTTCGGTTCTGAATTAAATTATTTAAATGGAGATTTAGGCCTGAGCCAAGAGCCAAGTCGAATATTAGATGCGGAAACTGGTGATGTCATTCGTGCTTAAACAGCATGATACGCTGAGACTTAAAAACGATTATTTTAGACAAAAAAAAGCTCAGTCATAAAGGTATTGACTGAGCATATAAAAGGATGTGTTAATCACATCCAGAGGGTTCAGAAATTCATCTGTACAGAAAAGGACTGATTTATCGCTATCTCTGCAGTACGCATATTATGCTACAAAAAAAAATATTACACAATTACTAAGACTTAGAGGTTTAAATCATCATTTTTCTTATAAAAATTAATTATTAATTCAATTGATATAATTAAGTACCTATTTTTAATTATTAATTTTACTTTTTAAAAAGCCTAATGATAGTTAATTTAGATCAATAAGCTTTTATATATTTTAAGTATAATAAAAAAAATAAATCGATTGTCTTTTTTTTAAACACTCTTAGCCTTTATGAATGAAGTTTTTTTCTGTGCTAAAGCAATACCTATCAAAATCACGATTCCGCCTAAACTGTGATAAATCGTCCATGCTTCTTTTAACCAAACGTAAGCAATAATGGCGGTAAAGATTGGCATTAAGTTCATAAAGATGCTAGTTCGATTTGGGCCTAAATGTTGAACAGCCAACATCCATACTAACGGCGCAATAATCGAAGGGAAAATTCCCGCATATAACACACTTAAGCCGTTATTCAGATCAATTGCATCGAGACCCAATACGGCAACGAATGGTAAGTGGTACAATACTGCAAAACCAATCTGAATATAAAGACTAATCATTAAAGGGAGCTCGAGTTGCCACTTTTTGAGAAATACACCATAAAAAGCATAGAAGAATACCGCGACGATCATAATCATGTCGCCCCAATGCCCACCCAGATGCATCAGTGTATCTAGACGCCCCTGACCGATAACATAAATCAGCCCGATAAATGATAAAATACTACCCACCACTGCAAATCGAGTTGGGAATTCTTTTAAAATCATCAATGAAACAAAAATGGTGAAAATTGGGATAAAGGCATTAATTATGCCCATATTGGTTGCAGTTGTGTAATGTGCTGCGGTGTAAGCCAACCCCTGATAAAGCACCATACCAAATGCACTCAGCACTGCTAATTTCACTATATTTTGTCTTACCAGATTCCGCTGTTTGATGACTTTAGGCAGGATAAAGGGTGTTAAAATCAAAAAGGCAATAATCCAACGATAAAAACTAATACTGACAGGTGAAATATACTCTGCAACATATCGTGTAATGGCTATATTCAACGACCAAATCAATACAGCAATGACTGGCAATGATAAAGCCCAGAGCAAATGCTTTTTTTCAAATGTCATATTTTCATCCTAATTTTTATTTAATCGTTAAGATCAAGTTTTCATCAATTTTTAGACTTTTTCATTCCATAAAACACACTCCCCTTCATTGTTAATGACTGCAGAACAGCCATCTAAGTCTAAGATTTTTACTTAAAAAATTAAGTAGAGTGCTGTTCTATTTTAAAACACTTTTCACTTTTTTACAGGGATTCCTCTACAAAACAACACTAGAAGCTGTGTGTGAGCTATGAGATCGTAAATGCTTGAATTTTCCCATCAACGGGTTAACTGAATATTTTTTAATGTGCTTCATCGTGAATGTGAGTGCATTGAACCGAGCATATAAAAAGGATAAATTATGAAAAAACTTCTCATTGCATCACTATGCACTACAGCTGTTTTTCTAACCGCTTGTGATAAAAAGTCTAACGATCAATCCTCACCTACTGCCGCTGAAACAGTTCAAAGCAATACATTAAGTACCAATGTAAATGCTGATATTCAACATGACTTAGATTTACTGGATCAAATTTCAAATACAAAAGCTCAAGAGGCTTTGGCATTTCAAAATGAAGTGACGCAAGCTGCGCAAAACAATAACAAAGCTGAATTAGACGCAGTGGTTGAGAAGATGGATAACTATGTGGAACAATTTAATGATGATCTCGACAAACTTGCGCTCAAAAGTACTGAAGGTGCATCTCTTCGAGATAAAATGAAAGAATCGAATGAGCTTGGATTGGACCTCGCAGAAGCAGGTGTTAAAGAAAAGCCTGATATGAATGAAATCACTGAACTACAAAAGAAAGCTGTTGAGTTACAACAAAGCTTGTTACAGGACATGCAGAATCTTAAAAACCAAGTCGGGACAAAATCTTAACTCATAAAGCAGGCCGTCAGGCCTGTTTTTTTTCACTGTAGACACCTTGGTGAGATCTATATGCCATGGTATTTTCAATCTACATATTTTAAGTACTTTATGATTAGGACATTGAAATGGCTTCAGTTTATAACATTCTAGTAAATACAATTCAGGGGCAGCCTGTTGATTTATCACAATACGAAGGCAAAGTATTATTGATCGTGAATGTAGCGTCTAAATGCGGCCTTACGCCACAGTACGAAGGTCTACAAAAACTCTATAGTGAAAAAAAACAACAAGGATTCGAAATTCTTGGCTTTCCTTCCAATGACTTTCTTGAACAAGAACCAGGAAGCAATGAAGAGATTGAACAATTTTGTTCAGTGAATTATCAAGTGGACTTCCCTCTTTTTGCGAAAGTTCCAGTGGTTGGAGAAGACAAACATCCGCTATATGAAACTTTAACAAATGCCATTCCAGAGCGTATTGGTGAGGGGCCTTGGTGGAAAGATCTGGTTGATTACGGTTTAACGCCTAATAATCCCCCTGAAGTATTATGGAATTTTGAGAAATTCTTAGTTTCAAAAACAGGGGAAGTCGTTGCTCGTTTTGCACCAGACATCACCGCAGATGATGCGCGTATTGTTGATGCAATTAATGCTGAACTGGCGAAATAATCTCATCAAGATCAAGTGACGATCCTGTCACTTGACTATTTCTTATTCAATTCAATAAATATCTTCATTAATCTGTCAAAATCATAAGTTACTCTTTCACATCAAAATTTTTGTTATTGCTTTGCAAATATTCAGATTTAACTCATATTTGTATCGTATCTTGGAATGAAGTGATTAACGATTTGGTTTTATTAATGAAAGTATTTCAAAGCATTGTTACCCCTTTTGCATTATTTGGCTTCGGTCTCGTGATGTTAGGTTGTCAGCCGCAACCACAACCCGATCAAGAAAAGGAATCAACAGCAGCTAATGCTGAAGAATCTTCTCCTGTCCAAGTCACTGATCCAGCTGACTTAAAGTCAGGCAATATGTTATATATTGTACGTGATGTGGCAGATGTACAACTGAAAGCAGGTGGATATATTGAGCAAATTCAACAGCTACAATCTGATTTAGAAGAAGCTGTAAATAATAAAGATCCACAAAAGTTAGATCAGTCAGTGCAAAGTTTGAAATCTCAATTACTAGGATTTAATGAGGCATTGACAGGACTTGACCTAAAAAGCCAAGAAATTGCCCAGATTCGTTCTAATATTTTAACGGCAAATCAAAATGTATTAGCTTCACCATTACTAAACGGCCAAGTGAATTTAAACAACATCGATTTTGCAGCTTTAGAAAAGCAAATGGGTAATATCCAAGGTGAAATGGTGAAATTAGCCAGTATGCTTTTGACTCAGTCCGGATCATCTACAGAAAATAATCAAGCCGAGGATTGATATACATTATTCTCACAAAATAGAGATGGTGGAGTGAGGGATTTCTCTTTAATTTGGATCTTAAATAATTCAAATATCATGGAGTCGGCATGTCTACCTCACCCATCTATAATATAACTCCTATTACTTTTCGTTTAGATTTAAAAGATCCTTTCATCTTTACTGCTCATCATATTGATCACTACCCTGCCGGGAATGCTGAAATGGGACCAGTTCATCCTGCAATCAATCAAGAATTCAATATGTATTATGGTAGTGTTGTTCCGGGCTTTCCCGAACATCCACACACGGGTTTTGAAACCATTACTTTAGTGGAACAAGGTTATGTCGATCATTTTGATTCCTTGGGTAATGGTGGACGATATGCTGCAGGTGATGTGCAATGGCTAAGTACGGGAAATGGTGTTGAACACTGTGAAATGTTCCCATTAATTCATCAGGATCGAGAGAATCCTTTTGAATTATTTCAAATTTGGTTTAACTCATCTCCAGAACAAAAAAAACAACCTGCTGATTATAAAATGTTTTGGCGTGAACAAATTCCTCATGTGAAAGTGACTGATCACCTGTCTCGCAACATTGATGTACGAGTTATTTCAGGACAATATCAAAATCAAAATGCATTAAGTCGCCCACCACATTCTTGGGCAGCTGCAGCAGAAAATAAAGTGAATATATACTTAATTACTTTAGAAGCTGGCGCACACCTTGAAATTCCAGCTACCACCGCGACCTCTACTCGATTTGCTTACTTTTATCAGGGTTCAACTTTAAATATTGCTGATTCAACTATTCAATTTAAACATCTTGTAGAGCTTAAAGCTGACACCGAAATTCAACTTGAAGCAGGTGATCAAGAAGCGAGAATCTTATGGTTAGAAGGTGAACCTATTGGTGCACCAGTTGCAATGCGAGGACCTTTTGTATTGAACAGCAAAGAAGAACTTGATGTTGCATTCAAACGATATCGTGAGACCCATTTTGGTGAATGGCCTTGGCCAAGTGATGCTCCAACGTTTTCACGTGAAACACCCCGTTTTGCAAGCTATGAAGGTGGTAAACGCAAGGAATATCCTGAACAAATGAGTTCAGATGGGGCTTAACAAGGTTTAAATATTACAGTATTCATCTTTGCCCAATGCTCGTTTAATATCCTGTTCAAAACGTGCATTGGGAAAAGGATAACGTTGAGGCAAATACAAGGTAAATCTTGTCAACGTAGGTGATAGCTTTTCTACAGTTGCCTTATGAACGTATTCACCACGTTCTGTTCGAGCAAATAGGGTTGCCATTTCAATATGCTCTTCAAGCTTATTTTCAGTAAAGACTAGGTCATCATCACGTGTGAAACCGATACATCGACGATATGCTTGTCTCAGATTTTGAAATACGCTGAGATAATCCAACTCGATTTCAGCACTTAAACCATTTTTATACGAGTTGGCAACCAAGGCCGCTTCAGTAGGTTCATTGGGCTGACTTAAATAATAATTTTGACATGCGGTGAGCTGACTGAAGATAAATATGCTTAGCGCGATAATTAGACTTTGACGATACATTATTTTATTTGGATTTATTAGACTTATACCTGAATTGTAGCAAAGTCTAAGCCGTGATTTAATTCAGCTTTATACTTTTAATGTAATTGAACCATGCAACTGATCATCTTCACTGGAGTTCAAGCTTCAGGCAAATCAAGCTACTATCTTTTACATTTGGCGCATTCACATTTAAGAATTAACTTAGACATGCTAAAAACTCGCCATCGGGAAAACATGATCTTTGAAGCATGTCTAGCCTCTAAAACCAAAACGGTGATCGACAATACCAACCCAACCAAAGCAGAGCGTGCTCGTTATATTCAACGTGCTAAATCAGCAGGCTTTGAAGTGATTTCATATTACTTTGAAACAGATTTGAAAAGTACGCTAGAACGCAATGGTCAACGAAGCGGTAAAGCCAATATTCCTGAAGTCGGTGTTCGAGCAACATATAAGAAGTTAGAAGTACCTGATTTTCAAGAAGGGTTTGATGAAATACATCGTATTAAGATAAAAGGTGCAGGTGAATACCACCATTTAATATTAGACTCCAAATAATAAAGCGACCCGAAGATCGCTTTATTTCAAAGACTTTATTGCTTCACCACCACTAATTTTTTTTGTACAAATTCCTGAAAACCTAAATCTGCGAGTTCATGACCATAACCAGAATTCTTTACGCCACCAAATGGTAATTCTGGAGCTGTATCCGTTAACCAATTGATCCACACCATTCCTGTTTCAATTCTCGAAGCTAATTTTTTTGCACGCTCTATGTCTTGAGAGTGAATGACACCTCCAAGACCATAATTAGAGTCATTGGCGATTTCAACGATCTCATCCTCATTTTCCGCAACATAAATCTGAGCAACTGGCCCAAAGAATTCTTCGTACCAAGCTTCATTATCTCGACTAATATTTTCTAAAATTGTCGGCTCATAGAAATAACCATCATGTTCAATTGCTTTGCCACCGATAACCAAAGTTGCACCCTGCTGAACTGCTTTATCCACTTGTTTAATCAAGTTTTTAAGCGCACTTTCCGATGAGAGTGGTCCCAATGTGGTACTACGATCTAACGGGTCGCCAATTTTGAGTGCTTTAAATGCTTCAACCAAACCCGTTCTAAACTGATCAGCGATGTCTTTATGCAAAATAAATCGTTTTGCTGCAGTACACACCTGACCTGTATTATTTACACGTGCTTTACAACCAATCTCAATCGCTTTGCTTAAGTCCGCATCATCCAACACGATAAAGACATCATTCCCACCCAATTCAAGCGTAGACTTTTTAATGTGTTTGCCTGCTTGCGCAGCGACCGCACTACCCGCTCCTTCTGAACCAGTTAATGCAACACCGCGCACACGTTTGTCTGCAATAATATCTGCGACTTGATCGGTATTGATAAATAGGTTGGTCCAAACACCTTTAGGCGCTCCTGCTTCTAATACGAGTTTTTCAAATGCTTCAGCACATTGTGGAACGATACCTGCATGTTTCGCCAATACAGGATTTCCAATACCACAGTTTGGTGCGAATACACGGACCAATTGATAAAATGGGAAATTCCATGGTTCAACAGCCATGATAATACCTAATGGATGATGCTCCACCCAAGCTTCGCCTAACTCAGTTTTATAGGGGACTGATTTCAGAAATTGTTCAGTATTTTTTGCATAGTACTCAGCAATTTGAGCACACGATTCGATTTCACCTTCACTTTGTTCAATGAGCTTACCCATATCTAAAGTAATGAGTTTGGCTAATTCACTCTTTTTCTCTCTAAATAATGCTGCCAAACGTTGTAAAACTTTTACGCGATCATCTACATTTTTTACCCAATCAGATTTAAGAATAGATTCGGCTGAATCCAAAGCCCGATCAATATCTTGTTGTTGGTGTGATGGATATTCTTTGTATACAGTATTGGTAAATGGGTTAATGGATTGATAACTCATAATTCTTCCCTTCATGCCAATAAAAATTTACAGTTCAATGCTATGTATTGATTTAAGCGTATTCATTGAAGTGCGCGTTAGCTGTGCAAACTCTAAATAAACTCAAAGTGCTCAAAAATTTTGTTTACATCAATCAACTTAGCATTATTTTTATTGAACTCAGGCATCGTTTACAGTTTGGTGCAAATCGTTACGTAGTTCTTCGTAAAGTTATAAGTAGATGTACATAACTCCTACTGTTTAACTTCAACTAGTAAGACAGTGATCAACAATATCAATCAAAGTAGAACGTGCTGTTTTAAACTCAGCTTCTTAATAAGCAGTTTTGAAGTTGTTTCTTATTATTTTGAAACAGATTTAAATTTTACGTAACAGCGTAATAGCTATCTTGAAGGTCAAGCCGATATTCCTGACATGGATGTTCGAGCGATTTATAAAAAGCTTGAAGTGCCAAGTTTAGATGAAGGGCTTGATCAGATTTTTAAGGTAAAGATTGTGGGGAATGGGGAGTTTACATACATCCCCATCTCACAAAGGAAATCTAATTTTTATTACATTTATTATCCTGACCCAAAGCTCTAATACGATCTTGCTCAATGCGCTTATGAAACAATTTTTGATTCAAAGCTGACATTTTTGTCGCATAATAAGTTATTTTTGTTGAATTCTCACCCGTAGCTTCTAAAGTCGTTTTAAAGAAAAGCGCCCCATAAGGCAAATTACCCGTAAAAGTACCCATCTTTTTATCACGATCTAAATGTGAATTCACAGTTAATGAACCATTAAAATCTTTGATTTCAACACATTTTTTATACGCCTGCTTTAAATTCGCATAGGCTTGAATATAATCTATCTCCAAATCGGTAATTACTCCTCCATTGATCGATTTGCTCATTAATTCCGTCTCAGATGTCGGATACATCATTCTGACACATCCGTGTAAACCAAGTATTGAAATCATAATGACTGTGAATGGAGTTTTAATAAACTTTGACACTTTTTAAATTCCCTATTGGTATATTTTCGATAATTTTCTTTTTAATAATGAAGTGTTCGGGTTCTACGACTTTAAATCGATTATCTATTTCGTATTCTGCTATAAAAATTTGAGCATTTTGCCCTTTTTTCACATCTGCACCAATAACGTACTTCTTATCTTTTTCAAAATTTACATCATCTATCTTTGTAAACCAACGTGAATTCCCAAGCCCATTTACAATAATTAAATCGTGCTTTCCAATTGGAATTCTTAGATCATGTTGAGCATATTCTGTTATCCGAACATTGTTTGGATTAAACATTGTATTTTCGAATATTTTCACTGGATTGGAGTCAATTTCATAAACCATGAATGGGATAGGGGTAAACCGATCATTTGTTTGATATGAAGGACGTGGTAGAACTCTAATATATGCACTATTTTGCTTACCATAAAATTCAGATAGCTGATTTGAATAATTTTCAAGCTTCTCTGCTTTACTCAAATTTTTATCATCTACAATTAAATATCTATTTTTATCTGAAATAAGCGGTAACATGTCTACCTGCTTTCCATTTGGGGTCGTAGTGACAGAACAACCAAATAGCACAATAGGGATTGATATAGTAAATACAAACTTTTTAATCATGTGTTAAACCTAACTGCTATATAGAAAATTTATTTTTAACTATTAATAATTAAACATTTGTCATTTTTGAGAAGCTATTTAAACTAACCTGTACAATAAACATTTATAACAGATTTTCAATAAAGTGTTAAATGAATCATATTCTAAATAGATATATATATAAAAAAAACCACCCTTTCGGGTGGTTTTTCAATCTCAAACCGTCTCTTATTGAGCGCGATTTTTGATTTTGCGGATGGTTTCCAACTGTGCAGCTGTTTCTGCAAGCGCAGCCAAAGCAGCAGCAGCGTCCAAATCGCTCTTTTGATTTGCTAACAAAGTTTCAGCATTTTTACGTGCTTCAACGATTGCAGCTTCATCTAAGTTTTCTGCACGGACTGCAGTATCTGCAAGAACCGTAACAACATGCGGTTGAACTTCAAGAACACCACCAGATACATAGATTAATTCTTCTGTACCATTCTCCAACTGAACGCGAATCGCGCCCGGCTGAAGTAAAGTTACTAGTGGAGCATGGCCAGGCATAATACCTAACTCACCACCAGCACCTTTAGCAATTAGCATAGTTACAGTGCCTGAGTACAAAGACTCTTTAACACTTACAACGTCACATTGCATAGTCGCCATGAGAACCTCCTAAATTAGGTAGCTAATTAAAGTTTCTCGGCTTTAGCAATAACTTCGTCAATACCACCAACCATATAGAACGCTTGTTCTGGGATGTGATCGTATTCACCAGCTAGAAGACCTTTAAAGCCACGAATAGTTTCTTTAAGCGGTACAAGTTTACCAGGAGCACCAGTAAACACTTCTGCTACGTGGAACGGTTG
The DNA here is from genome assembly GCF_013417635.1 of Acinetobacter sp. YH12239. Taxonomy (NCBI): domain Bacteria; kingdom Pseudomonadati; phylum Pseudomonadota; class Gammaproteobacteria; order Moraxellales; family Moraxellaceae; genus Acinetobacter; species Acinetobacter sp. YH12239. Next base: position 19,257 of record NZ_VPDP01000016.1, read on the forward strand.
AGAGAAGAAACGTTGGATCTTACGTGCACGGTATACAGTAAGCTTGTCTTCTTCTGACAATTCGTCCATACCAAGAATTGCGATAATGTCTTTCAATTCTTTATAACGTTGAAGAACGTTTTGAACTGAACGAGCGATTTCGTAATGCTCAGTACCAACAACTAATGGATCTAATTGACGTGAAGTAGAGTCAAGTGGATCGATCGCAGGGTAAATACCTTGTGAAGCGATGTCACGGCTCAATACAACTGTCGCATCCAAGTGAGCGAACGTAGTCGCTGGAGATGGATCCGTTAAGTCATCGGCAGGTACGTATACAGCTTGGATAGATGTAATCGAACCAGACTTAGTAGAAGTAATACGTTCTTGAAGAACACCCATCTCTTCTGCAAGTGTCGGTTGGTAACCTACTGCAGATGGCATACGACCTAGAAGTGCTGATACTTCAGTACCTGCTAGTGTATAACGGTAGATGTTGTCTACGAACAATAATACGTCACGGCCTTTACCGTTTTCGTCTTTTTGATCACGGAAATACTCAGCCATAGTAAGACCAGTTAACGCTACGCGTAAACGGTTACCTGGTGGCTCGTTCATCTGACCGTAAACCATCGCTACTTTGTCAAGAACGTTAGAGTCTTTCATCTCGTGATAGAAGTCGTTACCTTCACGAGTACGCTCACCAACACCAGCGAATACAGATAAACCTGAGTGCGCTTTAGCGATGTTGTTGATCAACTCCATCATGTTTACAGTTTTACCAACACCGGCACCACCGAACAGACCAACTTTACCACCTTTCGCGAACGGGCAAAGTAAGTCGATGACTTTAATACCAGTTTCTAAAAGGTCAGTAGAAGCAGCTTGTTCTGCATAAGAAGGCGCTTGACGGTGAATCGGTAAACGCTCTTCAGTTGCAACAGGACCAGCTTCATCGATCGGGCGACCAAGAACGTCCATGATACGACCAAGCGTCGCTGGACCAACTGGTACAGAGATCGGAGCATTAGTGTTAGTTACGTTCAAACCACGCTTAAGACCTTCTGTAGATCCCATCGCAATTGTACGTACAACGCCGTCACCAAGTTGTTGCTGAACTTCTAATGTAGTTTCAGTGCCATCAACCTGAAGAGCGTCATAGATCTTAGGAACACTGTTGCGTTCAAACTCGACGTCGATAACCGCGCCGATGATCTGAATGATACGACCGCTACTCATTGCTGTCTCCTCAATTCAAAATAATGTTAAACGGCAGCGGCACCACCAACGATCTCAGAAATTTCCTGAGTAATCGCGGCTTGACGCAGCTTGTTATAAATAAGTTGTAGGTTCTTGATCAATTCACCAGCGTTATCCGTTGCAGCTTTCATTGCAACCATACGAGCAGATTGCTCACACGCGATGTTTTCGATCACACCTTGGTATACCACAGACTCGATATAACGAACCAATAAACCATTTAAAAGCTCTTCAGCTTCTGGTTCATAGATATAATCCCAACCGTATTGGCGGTTAAGAGTCTTGTCATCTTCAGCAGCTGCTAAAGGAACAAGTTGCTCGATTTTTTGATTTTGAGTCATGGCATTCACAAAGCCGTTAGACACTAAATAAATGCGATCTAATTCGCCTTTATCGTATGCATCCAACATGACTTGTACAGAACCAGACAACTGTTCAAGACTTGGAGTATCACCCACTTGTGTGGTTGCACCAAGTACTTTACCGCCGTAGTTTTTAAAAAACGAAACCGCTTTTTGACCAATCAAAGCAAATTGAACTTCAATTGACTGCTCTTGTTGCTGTTGAACGTGTTTTACCACCTTCTTGAACAAGTTAATGTTCAAACCACCAGCAAGACCGCGATCTGATGAAACAATGATATAGCCAACGCGCTTAACTGGGCGTTCAACCATATAACGATGTTTATATTCAGGGTTCGCTTGTACTAAATGAGCAATTACACGGTGCATATTTTCGGCATACGGACGGCCCTGAGCCATGCGCTCTTGCGCACGACGCATCTTAGAAGCTGCTACCATCTGCATCGCGCGAGTAATTTTCTGCGTGCTTTTGATACTAGCTACTTTGGCGCGAATTTCTTTTAAATTTGCCATACGCTTAACCTAGTATTCAAAGGCCCTTTCGAGCCCTCGAAGGTTGATTCCGTGAACCAAACCGACACTAAATTTCAACAGTTTGAAAATTAGTAAGTTTGAGTCGCTTTAAAGCTTTCAATACCAGCTTTGAATGCTGCTTCGATGTCTTTGTTCCAATCACCAGTTTCATCGATCTGTTGCATTAACGCAGCATGTTCAGCACGGAAGTAAGAAATTAATGCAGCATCAAAGTCTACAATTTTCTTCACTTCTACGTCAGCCATGTAGCCTTCGTTAGATGCATATACAGAAACAGCTTGGTCAGCAATTGAATATGGAGCATATTGTTTTTGCTTCATTAATTCAGTTACACGTTGACCATGCTCAAGTTGCTTACGAGTTGCTTCATCAAGGTCAGAAGCGAACTGAGCAAACGCAGCCAATTCACGATATTGTGCTAAAGCAGTACGGATACCACCAGACAATTTTTTGATGACCTTAGTTTGAGCAGAACCACCAACACGAGATACAGAGATACCCGCGTTCACAGCAGGACGAATACCTGCGTTGAATAATGATGTTTCTAAGAAGATCTGACCATCAGTAATCGAAATTACGTTCGTTGGTACGAATGCAGATACGTCACCCGCTTGAGTTTCAATAATCGGTAATGCAGTTAATGAACCAGTTTGGCCTTTAACTTCACCGTTAGTGAATTTCTCAACATAGTCAGCAGATACACGAGAAGCACGTTCAAGTAGACGACTATGAAGATAGAATACGTCACCTGGGTAAGCTTCACGACCTGGTGGACGGCGTAAAAGCAATGAAATTTGACGATACGCAACTGCTTGTTTAGACAAGTCATCATAAATGATTAACGCATCTTCACCGCGGTCACGGAAGTATTCGCCCATTGTACAGCCAGAGTACGGAGCAAGGAAAAGCATTGCTGCTGGATCCGCTGCCGCTGCTGCTACAACAGTCGTATACGCCATAGCGCCAGTTTCTTCTAACTTACGTACAACGTTTGCAATAGTTGATTGTTTTTGACCAACTGCAACGTAGATACATTTAATGCCAGAATTCTTCTGTGCGATGATCGCATCGATCGCCATTGCTGTTTTACCAGTTTGACGGTCACCGATGATTAATTCACGTTGGCCACGACCAACTGGAATCATTGTATCAACTGATTTATAACCAGTTTGTACAGGCTCATCTACCGATTGACGCCAAATTACGCCTGGTGCAACTTTTTCAACTGCATCAGATAATTTTGCATCAATTGGGCCTTTACCATCAATTGGGTTACCCAAAGCATCTACTACACGGCCTAAAAGTTCTGGACCAACCGGAACTTCTAATACACGACCTGTGCAACGAGCTTTTTGACCTTCTTGAAGGCTTAAGTAGTTACCTAAAACAACGACGCCCACTGAATCCTGTTCTAGGTTCAGTGCCATACCGTATAAGCCGCCGTCGAATTCGATCATTTCACCGTACATTGCATCAGCAAGGCCGTGAATACGCACAATACCGTCGGAAACCATAACAATGGTTCCTTCGTTCTTAGCGGTCGCGCTGGTGTCCAGATCGCCGATACGCTGTTTAATGAGCGCACTGATCTCGGATGGATTCAGTTGTTGCATTGCGCTATACCTCAATCTTTATTAAGTTCAGTCTTCTTTTTACGCAATTATGCAAGAAGACGAGTCCGCATTTTTTCAAGCTTATTAAGCGCAGAATCATCTATCACTTGGTCGCCTGCACGAATAACAACACCCGCGATTAACGCTGGGTTAACTTCTACTGAAACATTTACAGCTGCGTTGAAACGTTTCTCTAACGCAGATGCAAGTAATTGCTCTTGTTCAGCAGAAAGTGGTAATGCAGATTCAATCACGACATCTACCACATTGTTATTTTGTGATTTAAGAAGTTCGTACTCTGCTTCAATCTCAGGTAACAAAGTTAAACGATCATTTTCAGCCAAAAGTGTCAAAAAGTTAGACACTTCAGCAGTTTGATCTGCACCTAAAACCTTAGCAAATAAACTTACTTGCTCCACAGGAGTAAGCTCAGGGCGACTCAAGTAAGCGGAAAATGCTTCATCTTGCACCGCAGCACTAAGCACTTGTAACACATTTGACCAATTGTCAGTTGCACCTTGCTCAGAAGCGAAAGCAAATGCTGCTTTAGCGTACGGGCGTGCTAACGTCAAGAGTTCAGCCATAATCGCCTCGCTTAAAGTTTAGCAGCCAGCTGAGTAAGCATGGCATTGTGAGCTGCTTCATCAACTTGTTGGTTCAGAATTTTCTCTGCACCAGCAACAGCAAGAGCTGCAACTTGTTGACGTAATTCTTCACGAGCAGCATTGATCTCTGTGTCAACAGCTTCTTTCGCTTGTTGACGAATACGCTCACCTTCAGCAGATGCTTGAGTACGAGCTTCTTCAACCAATTGAGCCGCACGACGGTTCGCTTGTTCGATCAATTGAGCCGCTTGTGCTTTCGCTGCATCTAATTCAGCTTTAACTTGAGCTTGCGCATCTGCAAGATCAGCTTTCGCCTTTTCAGCTGCATTTAAGCCATCAGCAATTTTACGCTGACGCTCACTAATCGCATTGATTAGTGGAGGCCAAACGAATTTCATACAGAATGCGACAAAGATCGCAAACGCAATCGCTTGACCAAACAGAGTATAGTTAATATTCATTGCTATTCCTCAAATAGTTGATTTCGGAATTTAGCTAATTAACCTACTAGGCCGATGAACGGATTTGCAAAGATAATGAACAAACCAATACCAACACCGATCATAGGCACAGCATCAAGAAGACCCGCGATTAAGAACATACGAGTTTGAAGTTGTGGAGCCAATTCTGGTTGACGAGCAACAGCTTCAAGGAAGCGACCACCTAAAAGACCAAAACCGATCGCAGTACCTAAAGCACCGAACGCGATTAAAAGAGCAGCTGCAACAGCAGATAAGCCAACTACTAAATCCATGAAAAAATCCTCAGAGGTTGAGTTTAAATCAAACAAAAAAACTTTAGCCCAACTACATAGTGTAGTCGAGCAAATATTAATTAATGCTTCTCGCTAGCCATACTCATATACACGATCGTTAACATCATGAAGATGAATGCTTGTAACGTGATAACAAGAATATGGAAAATTGCCCAAGGCACAGACAACGCCCATTGAATCCAGAACGGCAATAATGCGATCAAAATGAAGATCAATTCACCCGCATACATGTTACCGAACAAACGGAGAGCCAATGAAATTGGACGCGCGATAAAAGTTACTAATTCAAGAAGAATATTTACTGGAATTAATAATGCTTTTAAAAATGGGTTACTTGGATTGAATGGGTTAAGCGCAAATTCTGCACCGAAACCGACAAGACCTTTTTCACGGATACTATAGAAAATAGTTAACGCAAATACTGATAACGCCATACCAAGGGTTACGTTAGGATCAGTAGATGGAACGATTTTGAAGTAAACATGATGCGGGTCGATACCCAATAGCCCACCAATTATGTGTTGAGCTGTATAAGGAATCCAGTCAACAGGGATAAGGTCCATCAAGTTCATGAGGAAAATCCACACGAAGATGGTAAGAGCTAAAGGCGCGATTAAACGTGATTTACCATGGAAGGTATCACGAACACTTGAGTCAACAAACTCAACGATCATTTCAATTGCAGCCTGGAACTTGGTAGGAACACCAGAGTTTGCAGCTTTCGCTACTAACCAGAACAACAAACAGAAAATGACGCCAAGGCCGATTGACCAACCCATAGAATCCAAGTGAATAGCAGTGAACCCCATCTCTTTCGCTTCTTCAGCAGTCTCAGCTAACTTCCACGTACCGTCTGGTGCTTTACCATAGGTCATGTTCGTTAAGTGATGCTGAATATACTCAGACGAGGTAAGGGTATGTTCTTCAGCAGCCATAAATCACACCTGGTTAATGTCAAATACAAATTAGAGTTAACGAATATCGCGTGCTGCTTGATATCTCGTTAAACATCTAAAAAACTTTTCAATTTTTCGTTGCGATTCAACTCATTTTGATAGACGCGACGCCCAAAAAGGTGCGACCCACGACATGGTCTGAACGAGTATGAAACCACAAAACAATGCGACCGCTGACAACGGTTTCACATTGATTAAAATCAAAATGAAGCCAACAATCACAATTCCAAACTTACCGAGCAACCCCCGATACATATTCGATAGAACCTGTTTCGAAGCTCTTGCACCTGCAGCTCTGAACGACTGCCATGAAAAATAACAACTGGCTAGCCAACATACGAATGCACCTAATGCTGCACTCAAAGCCGCAGTCGAGTCTTTCAAGACCCACGCTATCAAGGCTGAAACAGGTATCATACATGCTTGCAAGATGACTAAAGCTTTCGCTAATCGTCGGTCAATCAAGCGACTAGTTCGGCTCATTTATTATCCACTCACAGCAATAATGCTTGACAAGTTTAGCTGATGATTATTTTTAATCGCAGGCATTATAGAGTTACACCCCTGAACATGCAATCTTTTCCCGACCTAAGTCTGGTATTTTTAGATCGTTTATTGCTGAGCACTTATACAATTATCGGCTGTTTTTACATCACTTTTGTGCTTTTTCAACACATGCACGTACTTGTATCGCTAGTGTCTGCCATGCTGTTATAAAATTCTGATGTTTAGCGAAACTCTCATCAACTGCGAGAAAATTCACATGACCTAGAGACTTATATTGATTCTTATTAGCCACAGTTTCAGCCAAAAGACACATCTTTTGCTGTGGGCGATGGTCTTTTAAATATTTGATTTGAGCAATTGTAGGTGCCATATGTGGGTCTTCTGTCATCGCACCAGCGAATTTTAGCAACAGCGCACGCTCCAAGTATTGGTATGCATCATGTAATGACCAATACGGCTGAACACCATGATTGAGTTTTACACTTTGTGAGGTTTTCAGCATCTCATGTGCAAAAAGTTTAGCATTACTCCAATACTTGTCTTTAAACTCAGGTTGTTGTTGTGAGCGTAATGCCGCTATAAAAAAGCCAATACGAACTGCATTATTTGGTTCTAACCATACATGAGTATCGACAGTTCCTTTTACTACGTCCCCTCGACTATTTCTAAGCGGCAATGTTTGCAATATTCCTGTATTCAATAAGGCAACTGCTTTAGAGTTTTTCGCCAAAATACTCTCTAATGGCGCTTCATGCGCTTTACCAAGCCAAATAACCAATCCAGCATCCTGAATTAATTTACGGTGCGCAGGGGTCAGATGAACATCATGCCCTGTTTGATTTTCTAGCAACAATTTTGGTTCTTCAATACCTTGAGTGATTTCTTTTGCAATCAAATACACTGGGTGTGTCGAAACCACCAAGGGTGCTTGTGCCCAAGCCAAGGTTGTGAATAATGCTGTAAAGCATAGTGCTAGCAGACGCAACATGAAATTAATTACCACTCGAATTTTGACGTTATAATATAACAAACAGTTAAAAATGCCTATGCTGTTCGTAAGTTGCAAGGTCTCATGATACTATTTATGAGATATCCCCTTCCCTTTTCGAAGTCTTGAGGTCAGTCCATGAGCGCATGTTCACACGAACATCATGATACTTTACACGGTGTGCATGATCACCCGAATGTTGAAGCTCGTTTATTAGAAGCTGAAGCAAGCTGCGCTGCTTCAGGTGCTAAATTGACTCCGCTTCGCAAAGAAGTTTTAGAGTTAATTTTAACTGCCTCAGGGCCTATGGGCGCTTATGACTTGTTGGCGAAATTAAAAGGTAATGCTGAACGTCCAGCAGCACCTCCAACTGTTTACCGCACCCTCGATTTTTTGCTCGAAAAAGGTTTTATTCATCGTTTAACTTCAATTAATGCCTATATTCCATGTTGCCATCCTCGTGCTGGACATCAAGCCGCTTTTCTCATTTGCTCTAAATGCAATACAGTGAAAGAGGCTTCAGCTCTTGGTTTGATTCAACAACTTGATCAATTGGCTTCCTCTGATCATTTTCAGGCTCAACATAGCATTATTGAGATTTCAGGATTATGTCAGCAGTGCTCTCAGTAAGTTCTGCATTGCCATTAATTGAACTGCAGCAAATTAATGTGCGAATTGATGAAAGAGACATTTTAAAGAATGTTGACTTTCAGATTCATGACAAAGAAATTATTACCCTCATTGGTCCCAATGGGGCGGGTAAATCTACGCTTATCAAAGTGATTCTCGGAATTGTGAAGGCCAATTCTGGTCAAATTAAACATCATAAAGCCTTAAAACTTGCTTATGTACCTCAAAAGTTCAATCCATCCCACAGCTTGCCACTTCGAGTGAAAGATTTACTTGATTTAGAAAAGTGTGATCTTGCGATTAAACAAGAAATTATTCGAGATACTGGGATCATAAAATTACAAGATTCGAAAGTCCAACAGCTGTCTGGCGGAGAACGCCAACGTGTTCTTTTAGCACGCGCTCTGTTGCGTCAACCCAACTTATTGGTACTCGATGAACCTATGCAAGGTTTAGATATTCAATCTGAAGCTGAACTTTACGATTATGTTCGAAGTCTACCTGAGCGCTACGGTTGCTCGATCTTAATCGTCTCTCATGATTTGCAGTGGGTGATGCAAGGTACACAGCGAGTGGTATGCCTCAACAAACATATATGCTGTAGCGGTTTACCTGAAAATATTCAACAAGACCCTGAGTATCAGGCTATTTTCGGCACTAATCGGGTGTTCTACCAACATCATCACGATCATTGTGCACATGGTGATACAGCAACGCCATGTCAACATGATCCTCGTCCCCATATTCATCCAGAACCGGAAGCTTAGATCATGATGGAATGGTTACAACTTCTATTACCCGCATGGATTATGGGAACATTGTTAGTGTTTCTAACTGCACCGCTCGGTTGTCTTATGTTATGGCGTCGTATGTCATTCTTTGCAGACACAATGGCGCATGGAACTCTCTTGGGTGTGGCGATTGCTGGCTTACTCACCCTCCCCTTATGGATGGGGGTTACTTTTACCGCGTTACTCTTGGTCGCAGTTCTTTGGGTATTGCATGATCCTCGCCTGCCCAACGATGCATTACTTGCGTTATGTTCAGCAACGCTGCTTTGCTCAGGACTATTGGTCATACAACATCTCCCTGCACTAAGACCTGAGTTGCTGAGTTATTTATTTGGCGATCTTTTAACAATATCTTGGTCCGACTTACCGACATTTGCACTGGTGATTGTCATTGCACTCTCTGTGCTCTATAAAAGTTGGCAATCTCAAATTCAAATTGCGATTGATCCTGATATTGCGGTAAGCGAAGGTGTGAATGCGAAATGGCAGCGCCTTATTTTCATGCTGCTTCTTGCCTTATTTACAGTACTAGCGTTACGTGCAGTAGGTTCATTACTCATGGGTGCTTTATTGGTTATACCAGCATTAACCGCAAGACTTTTAGCACACTCACCTAAACACATGGTGCTATGGTCTTTTATTGTGGCTCAAATTGGTGTGACTGTGGGTTTATGGTCGAGTGCAGGTTTAAATATTGCGACAGGTTTAAGCATTGTATTAACCATGGCAATCGTATTTGCTGTGATTTTTATCATTCAAAAAATTAAAAAGATAGCCTGAATTATTTAGGCTATTCATTAATCTTGCTTCTTTGTAAAATATTTATGAAGACAGAGAAAGATATAACAAGAGAATAAAAAAACCATCATAACCAATAAATTAATGAGGCCTTTTATCCATATCACATGCCAAAAGCCAAAAAAGGTCTCGGGCATAAACCAAGATTCAACAATATAAAAAGGTAACCATTCGAATAGTAAACCGATTGCAGCCGTCATAAATAAGACTACATTGATCCATATCAAATACACCATTTGTTTGAAAAACATCTTATATTGCGAAATATCATCCACAATCATTTTTTTTATAAGGGTGGTGACCAAAATTAAAATCACTGTCAGTCCAAATGTGGCGCATATGCCAACACCCGCGCCCCACATCACAAACTTAATCCATTCCCACACACTTTCAGGCTGTAAATAAAAATACGCCCAGATATAGGGAGTTGAAATTAAGCCAAGCCCTAACAGAATAGTCAAAATTAATATTATAATTTTCAATAAAATAACCCTCACTCGTTATTTTATTGTGTCTTATTGATGCACTAAACTCAATAAAAAAGCCGCACCTGCAAATAAACCTGCAAAGGTACGATTCATCACTTTTTGTTGACGAGGTGATTTAAGTAAACGCAATACCTTCGCTGCAAGACCTGTATATCCAGCCATAACGATAAGATCGATAGCAATCATTGTACAAGCCATGATGAGGTATTGTGGCCATTGAGGCTTTGAAAGATCCAGAAACTGTGGCAATACTGCCAATAAGAATACAATTGCTTTTGGATTACTCATATTGACAAAGAAACCGCTGATTACTAGCTTCATCGCTGACTTTTGCTTTAAATCAGTCTGAATTTCGATGGACTGCACTGGGGCTTTCCACTGTAAATATGCCAAATATAATAAATACCCAACCCCGAACCATTTGACGATCAAAAATGCCAAAGGTGTCGTAGCAAATAGTACGCCTGCTCCCGCAGCGACAACTCCAATTTGAACCAAAAGTGCAAGCTGCAGACCAATTGCATTCCAATAACCTCGTTTGAATCCATAATTCAAACCACTAGACATAGATGCAATAGCACCTGCACCAGGCGAAATACTAATAACCCAACATGCAAGCATGTAGGCAAACCAGATTTGATAAGACATAACAATTTGGGAGATTTATTTTGATGAGATTATATGACAATTCGACTTTTTTAAGATTTAAAATTTGAATGTTTTTTTAAACGCCTGTCTGTTCAGCACTGTGATGATCAGGCACAATGTGATCAGCAAAATTAGGATATTATAATTTCAGGAGCCATGAATGACTTCCCAATCCGTAATCTTACCATTACCCTCAGATCATGCTCGCTTTATCACTTTGCGTTTAAAAGATTTATCAATAGATCAACTAAAAGAAAAACTTGAAGATCTCTTTACGACTCGTGATCGCTTAATTACTCAACATCCTCATGCTCAAATTAAAACTGCGGTGGCTTTTGGACCAAAACTTTGGTCACAACTTTACCCTCACCAACCAGAAGGTTTTAAACAGCTTGAACCAATTCAAGGCTCTTTCACCATGCCTGTGGTCCCTGCTGATGTTTTAATCCATATCGCAGCACAGCGCACTGATATTTGTTTTGCCTTAAGCCAAGCTTTTTTTGAAGGCATTCAGGATTTGGTTGAGGTTTTAGATGAGCGCGTGTGCTTCCGAAATTTTGATGGTCGAGATTTAACTGGTTTTATTGATGGCACCGAAAACCCTCAATTTCCAGATGATCGTGCTGAAACAGCTTTACTAGGTGAAGATGCAGGAATTTTCACTGATGGCTCATTCGTTTTTGCTCAACGTTATCGTCATGATTTAGATAAATGGAAAAAACTTAAAGTTGATGCACAAGAGCAAGTGATTGGGCGCACCAAACTCGAAAGCATTGAGCTTGATGACGATGTTAAACCTGACAATGCGCATGTGGCTCGCACCGTGGTTGAAGATGATGAAGGTGAGGAGCTTGAAATTCTTCGCCACTCTTTGCCATATGGCGATGGACGTGGTGATCAAGGTTTGTATTTTATCGCTTATACGAAAGATTTAACACGTATTGATCGCATGCTGACACGTATGTTTGGAACTAGTGGCGATGGTATTCATGACCGCTTATTGCACTTTGTTGCGCCTTTAGATGGAGCTTATTATTTCGCCCCAAGTGAAGAGTTGCTAGAAAAGGTATTGGAAGATTAAACAATAGAAAGCCGACGAGAGTCGGCTTTATTAATATTACAATCACTAAATACTACAAGCAGTTAATATCCTTGATTTCTAAAGATATTTTATTGAATTGAGTTATTTTCTTTGTCTTAAAATTCTTATAAGTAACATCGTATAATAAATACCCTTGAGACATAAATGTATATTGCCCTGAAACTTTACCATTTATCATTTCATTCATTGTACGGTAGATTTCAGGTTTAGAGTTTTCACCCATATCTTCCTCTACAGTCTTAACTGGTTTAGATATCTTTATATTCTTTAAATAAGGATAATATTTTACATATTGTAAATTAGGGTAGTCACTTGGTATCAGTAAAACTGTATTCTTATTTGAAAAACAATAATAATCATTACTTTTTGAATAGCTTTGAGTACAAGATACGAGAATAAAATAAATAAGATTTTTTTCACAGTTCTTCTAACCTTTTAGCAGCTAATAATTTTGCTGCATCTGCACTATAGCCATATCGCTTACGACTTATTGTGTTACCCTTTTTATCCTTTGTAGTACCAAAAGGATATGCTTGATCTTTGCTCATTTCATGGTCGTGGTGATCAGGGTCTGTTCTTTATTGCATACACTAAGAATTTAAGCATTATCGACAGCATGTTGTTCCGTATGTTCGGCACCAGTGGTGATGGTATTCATGACCGTTTGCTGCATTTCGTCACACCAAAAGATAGTGCGTATTACTTCGCACCAAGTGAAGAGTTATTGGAAAAAGTTTTGGAAGGTTAAGAGTGGAGCCGACGAAAGTCGCCTTCTTTAAAATTTTCGCTTAATTTCACGTCATTCCAAATTACAGGTAATGTGTTCTAAGCTTTCAATCGAAATAGACTCGATTTTATTATTATTTATATTATATATAAAATAGCCCTTATTTTCTTTCATAGGGATTTTATATAAAAATAGGTCTAGTGATTCATCCCCACTAAAAACTTTTTTTGGTTTGATATTATTATTTAATTTCGCAACATTAATTTCACCCTTACCAATACTTATATTATTAGCATCAACCGCTTTAATATCTCGAGTATGAATAGAGGTGACAATTTCATTATTGTCAACATCAACACTAGTAAGAATATTATTAACTAAAATATTTTTTCTGTTTTGACATTCTTTTAAGTCAGTAATGTCACTATATTTTTGAATAATTATATCCCCCTTAAATCTACTCCTCAATGCGTCTAAATTATCTCCTATTTTAATACCGTTTAATTCATTTTCTTTACTCTTAATACTATGTAAATCAGATGAATTACTTTGACTATTTGAACAACCACAAAACAATACAATAGAAAAAATATAATATAATTTTTTCATAAATCAAATATCCTCTAGATTTGGAGACACCCCTTGCAAATGAAGGTGATTATTATGTCTCGTATTAGCTAGATACTTACAATTTTTGTAAATATATTTACTTATAACACCTATCTTTAATAGTGAGATTTTTTATAAATATTTAACTGTGAATTATGCTATTTCATGATTTTCAGTTACAACAGACTCATATGAATCAATTAATTCTTCCTGAGATACTTCATTGGATTGAATTTCACATATAGCTTTTTGTTCAGTTAGATTTTTATCAATTTCTTCGCCTTGCTGACTTCTACGTGATTCATAAATAGTCCTTTGTCTAAAATAACTAAAAGGCTCAGCATTAAATAAAAAACCATATTTAGAATCATGAACAAAGTCAGAATAAAACTTTGTTATATCTTGATGAGCAGGCTCCTCCCAACTTTCTAGAATCCAATTTTCCATATTTATAAGGTATTCGTAGCTTTCAGCTACAGGTGAGGTTACTTTAAATATACCAGTACCTTTTTTTAATGCTTGTAGCCTACTCATTTCTGTAGCCATATCACGAGGACTCCAGAACATCAAAGTATCTTTTACTCGTTTACCTAAACCCTCCCTCGCATTTTGACTAACCGAATCAACATTACTCCTTGCTAAAGTACCATAAGCACTATAATAAACTTTCATTGATGAAATGATTTGTTCTTCGATAGCTCCACTAGTAGATATTTTATTTTTTACAGCATTATATAATCTTTGAGTTTCTTCTTTAATCTCAAATTGCTGTTCAAAAAGTTGACTATGATCCTTCTTTAACTCATCATAACTAAACATCCTAACGCCAGCGTTTGTAGCTTCTTGAAGCATGTCTCTTAAGGGAATTCTAGCGTAGTTATCATTTACATTTTGACTTCCAGGTGTATATCCTCCGCCCACATCAGAGTGCATACCAGGGTAAACTAACTCTTTCCAATTCGGATTAGATATTTCACCATTTTTCTTATGAATTAAATCAACAGGAAATGCAAAACGCAATTCATTACCTGCTATATGATGAACACACATTTTTACGCGCTCATCAATCACCATATCACGACCTTTAAAAGTAACATTATTATTTAAGTTTGCCGCAGGTAATCCAAAAGAGGCTACAGTATCAAATATGCCCATAAATTTAAATTCAATAGGATATTTACCAGTTCCATAAGTAAGACCATCACAAGTGGATTCGCACTGCCACATAAATTGATTCGTGAATGCTCTCGCTAAAGCTGCGCCTCGAGAAAACCCAAAAGTTGAGATATTAATTTTTTTTATTAATCTATGTTGATCTAAGCTTTTTGCTACCTCTGCAAAGCTATAATCTTTCTTATCATTCACATATCTAGTGACATCAATTTCTGCTTTTTGTGCATTAAAAATCATTACTTGCTTTAAAGTATCATTTAATTGTTCTTCACTATAGTCTAAACGCCTAGTCCCTCCTAACCCCAAACCCGCACCTAAACCTAAATGATCTTGAAGTACTGAAACAGCACGCTGAAAAAAATTTAACTCAGCATTAAAACGTGTACCAACACCAGATGCATAGATCGCATAATTAGAACTATCACCTTTTTGGGTATCAATAAATGTACGAGCATTTCTCCATAGACGCGCTGGATTAGACCATTTTTTCTTATCATCATCCTTGTCTTTATTATTTCCCGTTCCATCAAAAAAAACTGAAATATGCACTACATCACTACAGTCTTGTTTGGCGGTTGGTTCATTATTAGGAACATCGCCATTAGTCTCAATAACACGATTTATTTCAGACATTTACAACCTCACTTAATTATTATTTTTTAATTTTTTTAACCACTTTAACCCTTTTTCAGTCGGTGTTGGCAAATTATTAGATGTAGTTATTTCGACTGTATCATCTGGATATATATGAGCAGCGAGATATTTTTTATTTTTCAAATCATTATGATTTAAAAAAATTGCATTAGTTGATGAGTGCAATTTCTTACTATTAGTTTCACCCCAAACAAGATCTTGCTTACCAACATAAACCTTATTTGTAGAAATTGCTTTGCCAAATCCCCCTCCAATTTCCTCACCATTTAGTTTCAACATATAATCTGAATAATGAGGACTATAATTAAATGATGTAGTAGCCATAGTGTAGGTTGACTGTGCGCTAACACATCCTATAGCGCTTAATGCCATTGTTACAGGTAAAATTATTATTTTTAAAATTTTCATTATTTACTCCTAAGCATATATATTAACTAGATTTTACAACCAATAGTTTCATTGCTTCATCCATATCTATTTTTTTGTTTTTTAATAGATCTAGCACCTCATTAACTTTTGGAATATTAGAGTATTCATTTCCATAAATTAATTTTAAGCAAATAAAATTTAATATATCTCTTGTACCATTCAACTCATATAATCTTGCCTCTGGAATTGAAGCAGTGACAAATTTGTATAACTCAAGATCAGGAATATCTTTTACCAAAAAAGAGTTATTTAATTTTAGATAGTAGATAATATTATCAGGAAAAGTCGCCTCAACCATTAAATCCTCCTGCTGAACAGTAAAATTTAAGGGTTGAATATTTTTTTTCTCATAGTTTTCTGAAAATTTATTCGAGCCAAATAACACCTGTAATTTTCCTAATCTATCCCAATACCACCAACTTTGAACAGGTCCTAAAAATATCGATGATTGCTCATCATCAAGCACAGGGCCAGTGACATACAAACTTTTGTCTTTTTTATTCCCAATTAAAGTAGCTAATATTAATGGATCCCAAAAAGCCAAAATCATTTCTAAACCATCTTGAAATTTAACCTCTAGAAATTTTCGCAAATGATCATACAACTCATCAAAAGTGAGTTTACAAACAATAATTGTCATTTTAGGCGTACCTGAAATATATTTTGAAATCCAGTTCCACTCTATACTTTCGAAATCTTTAGGTAATGCGATTAAGTGAGGAGAAATTTCTTTTGCTTTTTCACCACTAGCCTCCTTCAACAAACATTTTGTTCTTAGATGATTCAAGCTAGTTAAAAATTTTTTATCTTGCGCAGCATCTGCAAGCGCATATACATTTAGGCCTACCTGTTTTAAAGGGTACTTTTCAAATGTTTTAAATAGAGTACTTATTTGGGTATCTAACATTTACATTCCATCTCCTTTATTTACAAATGCCCCTCTTTGAGATGCTCTCCGTGCAAGACACTCCCAACAAATATTATTTGGAAAAATTGGTAATTTAGGTGTTAAAGATGCACCCATTGTGAATACATGTTGACTTGCTTTTGCTGTAAATTTTTGAGGAGTAATGATAGTCACACCATCACTATCAATTTTAATGGCACTATTTTTAGCTTTTAAGACAATTTCATTAGGGCTATTTATTTCTACTTTTCCTTCAGAAGAAGTAATTGTTAAGTCCAATCGTGAAGATAAATCCATTGCATTATCTTGAACTTGAACATCCATTTTACCTTTCGCTGTGTAAACTTTTAAATCATCTTGCCCAACAAATAAACTAGCCTTCTTTTTTGCATTTAAAATTAGATTTTCACTACTACTCAAGTTTATTGATTTACCACTACCAATGGTAAAACTATCTAGAGCATTTAAGTGAATATTTTGACCTGCAAGAATTCCAATACTTTCAGGAGAAGCTATCAGCATAAAAGCGTCTTTCATTGCATTTAGTTCAAGCCATTGATCTTCTATTTTTTTAATATAATTTTCAATATTTTGAAGCATATCTGCAGGCTCAGCTTTCTGTTTTTCCGCATACTCGGAAAGTGTTTGCATGTCCAATAAACTCTCAGAAAACTGATCAATTGCTTCTCTGGTTTCTAGTTGAGTTTTTTCTGCTTTCGATTGTTCATAAGTAGAAATATAAAGTCCTTTACTCCTTATCGCACCAGCTAGATCGCTCCTTAATTCGAATCCAGCACCTCTTCCATCACTAATTTCTTTATCTTTAGGATGGCTTAAATTGCCTAAATTTAACTGACTACTTCCATGACTACTTTGCAACTGAGTACTAATTTGTCCTGTCGTATCATCAAATCGGAGTTGGTTAAATCCAGAACCACCAACTTCTGCCGTGCGAATCCCACTGAGTTTTTTTGTATCGGGTAACTGCCCCTTAACATCAAACATGGTTTGATGACGTTCTGCTTCATGTAAACGCCCAACAACGAAAGGTCGATCAACATTTCCATCAAAGAAGTCAATGACTACAATTTCACCTATACGTGGATGGAATCTTGATCCGTACCCCTCCCCAGCCCAAGAAGTTAAAACATCAACCCATGCAGAGTCTGTATCATTATCATTCGACCCTGCACCACCATCATGTTGATGGTCATCATTACGTGTAAATACGAAGCGAACCTTAATACGCCCCCATTGATCCACATAAATCGTTTCACCTTCAGGTCCAACCACTTTTGCCCGTTGAGGATAAGCAACTGGACGATGTTTCAATGGATCATATTCTGGAACAATAGGTATAGCTCGGCGCACTAAACTCAGTTCTGTAGATAAACGCTCATCTGTTTTTGTCTTTTTCCAACGACTTAAATCAATTAATGTTTCAATCTGATTATTTAAATCTTTCGGTAAATTATTTTGATTAAAAAAATGTTTTCCTAAAATAATAAATTGGCGATCTGCCCCTTGATGTTGATCTATTTCTGGATGACCCATAAATTCAAACCAATACCCAACATTGGCATCTCGAACGCTACTCACCGCAGTAAAGTATTTAGCTTGCAAATCTTGGTATTGATTGAGTTGTGTATTCAGTTTTTGCAGTTGTGAGTTATTTGATAGGGTGGCTTGATCTTCACCTTTTAAATCAGCAATCCAAGCAGGACTCACAGTCCATGCTTGTTCTAGACTTAACGTTTCATTGTCCAACTGGTCACTATGTTGATGAGCACTGAGTTGATAATCATCTTGATCTTGCGCAAGTATATCTCCCTGCCAACGTTGCACCTGAATTGCTGTAGATTGTATTGAGCGTTGAGCAATAAAACTGGTAATCGTATCAAAACGCTCTGTTGCATGACTGCGATGGAATCTGAGCGTGCGTCGATCTAAAGGCTCATACTGGCTATTTTCATCTATTAGCCTTAATTTTTGTGATTGAATTTCTTTCGCTGAGAATGGCACAGTTTGATCTGTCTCATCAATCAACCAATTAATGCCTTCACTCCGCCATAAGCGTGTTAGAAAATCATAGTCTGATTCGTTGGCTTGCATCACAAATGGACGTATATCATATGATGCTTTTAAACCCGCCGTTGACAGACTCAAAGCGGCACTAAATAACACGCTTTTCGTCTGCCACTCTTTAAAAATAATCTCAGTGATATCAACTACGGATTTGTTCATAAATACGCGGCTGTTGCGGCGTTTGTGCCAAAGTGAGGTTGCATCCTCAACGGTCAGCTTATATAAGGTCAACGCTCCATCACTTTGACCTTGGCTCACCCCTGTCACGATCCCACTAGTCCGAGCTAATTTTCCAAGATCCGTAACTTGATCGACAGCCACTAAACAACCAATGAATTGCTTAAGTTGTAAATGCGCATTCGTCGATAAGCATAATACTTCAGCATTTAAGCCTTGATTAATAAAGTGCTGACCCTGAATTCGTTGAATGAAAACTTGGCTATCTAATATAGGATTAGAAAATTTAATATGTAAAGCGCGCTTTTGCGAGCTCAGACCCAAGCCTTCTATAATTGAATTGATATTATTGAGCATAGAATGATTAAAGCTATTATTATGATTTTTGAAAATTGTAGCGTATTCCGCACACTCTTGCTTTTAAATATTGTAATTATTCTAAAAAAATAGGAACCAACGCATTGATTCCTACTTATTTCCAATGAATTTATATTGAAAATTCAAGTTTTTTAAAATGGAATTCGCTTATAGCGGCGATATTCCGGTTTCCAGAAATTATCTTCAATACTTTTTTCGATCAGCTCATCACTCAATGGCAAAGCAACACCATCCTCAATCGCCGCTTTTGCAACCTTAAACGCGATGATTCGGGATACTTTCTGCAAATCATTGAGATCAGGAAGTAAGTCGTCGTCAGGGTTCTGCAATTTTGGAGAGCAATCTGCTAATGCCATACTTGATGCCATTAGCATATTGTCTGTAACACGTGTTGCCTGCACAGCAATCACCCCTAAGCCAATCCCTGGGAAAATATAAGAGTTATTACACTGAGAAATATTGTGTAGCTTATCTTGATAATTAACTGGCATAAATGGACTACCAGTTGCAATCAAAGCGCGACCGTCCGTCCACTGAATAATATCTGCTGGTACAGCTTCTACACGTGACGTTGGATTTGACAATGGCAATACAATAGGATGCTCGCAATTGTATGCCATAGTTCGAATAATTTCTTCAGTGAACAAACCCGGTTGTCCAGAGACACCAATCAACACAGTCGGGTGTGCATTTTTTACAACATCTAGCAATGAAATGATGCCTTCCGCATCAGCCCACGCGGATACATTTTCTGAACTTTGAACCAGTTTACGCTGAAAATCCAGAAGGTTTGGTTGATTATCGGTCAACAACCCAAAACGATCGACCATATAAATTCGTGATCTTGCCTCAGCATCACTCAAACCTTCAGCCACCATTTGCGCAATAATTTGCTCAGCGATACCACAGCCCGCTGAACCAGCACCCAAGAATGCCACTTTCTGGTCACGTAATTGTTTTCCTGCAGCTCGACTTGCTGCGATTAAGCTGCCAACCGCAACAGCAGCAGTGCCTTGAATATCATCATTAAAACAACAATATTGATCACGATATTTTTCCAGCAATGGCATTGCATTTTTTTGAGCAAAATCTTCAAATTGAATCAAAGCTTTTGGCCAACGACGTTTAATCGCACGAAGTACGTCATCCACAAAGTCATAGTATTCATCGCCACTAATACGGGGCTGATTCCAACCTAAATAAATTGGATCATTTAGCAACTGTGCATTATTGGTTCCTACATCCAATGTAATAGGTAGTGTATAAGCTGGGCTAATACCACCACATGCGGTATAGAGAGATAATTTTCCGATTGGGATTCCCATCCCACCAATCCCTTGGTCACCTAAACCAAGAATGCGTTCACCATCTGTGATTACAATGACTTTGACGTTGTTCTTATTCACATTTTGTAAAATATCGTCAATGTTGGCACGATCAGGATATGAAATAAATACACCACGATGACGGCGGTAAATATCAGAAAATCGTTGACAAGCCTCACCTACCGTTGGGGTATAAATAATCGGCATCATTTCTGATAAATGATTTTCTATGAGGTGATAAAACAAAGTCTCATTGGTGTCTTGTATATTTCTCAGATAAATATGCTTATTAATGTCGTCATGAAATGACGTAAATTGTTGATATGAACGTTGGTGTTGCTCTTCAATCGTTTCAATCACATGAGGCAGCAAACCATTGAGATTAAAACTTGCTCGCTCCTCCTCAGTGAACGCAGAGCCTTTATTAAGGAGAGGTAGTTCAAGCAAAGTAAAGCCAGCATAAGGGGTATAAAGAGGGTGTTTTACTTCAGTGTGCTCAGTTGTCATCTCTAATCTCATGGATCAGGCCTAAATTCAGACCCTTTTCATTTCATTTTTACCATTTATTTAAGAAATAGCTTAAGCCGAAATGAAGACAAATGTATATTTATAAAATTGATAATAATATTGGCAGTATTTTTAAATTTTATAACTTCAATCCATCATTCTATTGATAGAAAATTAGATAAAACTGTCACATTTCAAATGTATTATTCATGTTTATTAACTTTTTTTTGCAAACTAATCTGAAAGATTCAGCTAATATCGGATTCAACCGTATTTTTACTTCATTATTATACCCACATGAAAATTACAGCTAAAATTGCCATTTTGCCATTAACTATTATTTCACTGCTAAATGTAACGGGTTGCCAAACCATCACTGACACGACCTCAAAGGTCGGTGATAAAGCACTTTCAATGGTGGGCTTAGCACGCGCTGATAAAACCCCTGAAATTGATAAAAAAGGCATTGTCGATATTAGTAAAACCACACTCGAGCAAATTGAGAAACTTAAACAAAATATGCCGATTGGTCAGTGGGTATATATCGAAAATGACCTTCAAGGAATTTATGACTTACAAAACAAAGCAGTTGATGGTCATATGCTGTTCCTGCGTTTAAATTGTAAGAATAGTGTCCAAAAACCAAGTCTCAGCATACAAAATGCGGAAGGATCAGAAATTTTAAATAGTCTTCAGCCTGAAGTTGGAACGATCCAAGTACTACTTGACAATAAGAATTACGGAAATCCTTTTAGTTTGGCGAATCAAAAAAATTTAGCGATATTTCAAACTGCTGCTCAAAAGGCAAAAACCATTAAAATCTTCCATGCATCTAAGTTATACACTTTCCAAAATGGTAAAGCAGAATTACTGAATAAGCCTGTCACGTGTATGGCTTAATTTCGAATCATAAAATTGCCTGATTTCTATTTAAATTCACATTAAATGAGATAAAGACAATCAGGCTCAATTCAATCATCGATATGCATTAGATGTAAAAGATTAATTTCATCATCGTTAATTCTGCAAATAGCGCATAGTGATTAAAAAAACTGTTTTTATTATTTTTTATGTCGGATAAGTTTTAATCAACGCAAATCTACTTCGCTAATGAGCGCTAAATTTGCTATATTTGTCGTTTTTCTGCGACATTAATTTTTCGATAAATTATGAATACGGCAATACAAGCAGCTCTCGATCATGCAGTGCAATCTCTTCAAGCTGAAGGGGTCCTCCCATCTGACTTTAACAACAGCGGAAACTTAACGCGAACCAAAGACCGAAGCCATGGTGACTTCGCTTCAAATATCGCAATGATCGCGTCTAAAGCTGCAGGTATGAAGCCTCGTGATTTAGCAGAAAAAATTCTTGCTGCACTGCCAGAAGTTGCGGATATCAGTAAAGCGGAAATCGCTGGTCCTGGTTTTATCAACTTTTTCTTGAATGCAGACCAACGTTTTGCTGTTCTTGATGCTATTCAGGCACAAGCTAATGATTTTGGTCGTACGCAAGTGAATGCTACGAAAAAAATCCAAGTTGAGTTTGTCTCTGCGAACCCGACATCAAGCTTACATGTGGGTCACGGTCGTGGCGCAGCATATGGCATGACGGTTGCGAATTTACTTGAAGCAACTGGTGCTACAGTGGATCGTGAATACTATGTAAATGACGCTGGTCGTCAAATGGACATTTTAGCGACGTCTACTTACCTACGTTACCTTGAGTTAACTGGTCAAACATTAGTATTCCCTAAAAATGCTTACCAAGGCGATTACGTTAAAGAAATTGCACAAAGCATTATTGATCAAGACGGCGATGTATATGTTCGCCCTGTAGCTGATGTTTATAAAGATGTGCCAGAAGATGTGCAATATGCTGAAGAACTTGATGCCGAAGGCAACAAGGTTGTAATTTCTGGCGATAAAGAAAAACATATTGATGGTCTAATTTTTAACTCGCAGACATTAATTGGTGAAGGTTATCGCGTTTTTCATCAAGCTGCGTTAAAAGCAATTCTTGATGATATCAAAGATGATCTTGGTGAATTTGGTGTGACTTTCAACCAATGGTTCAGCGAAGCATCTTTGACTGAAAAAATTGAAGAAGCATTACAAACACTTGATCAACGCGGCTTCCTCTATGAGAAAGATGGCAACATTTGGTTCAAATCAACAGAATTTGGTGACGAAAAAGACCGTGTTGTAAAACGTCGTAATGGTCAAACCACTTACTTCGCGTCTGACATTGCTTACCATCTGAATAAACTTCAGCGTGGTTATACTGACATTATTGATATTTGGGGTTCAGACCACCACGGTTATATCGCACGTGTAAAAGCGGCGATTGATGCGATGGGATATGACTCGAAAAAACTGACTGTGTTATTAGTACAATTCGTCAGCCTATGGCGCAGTGGTGAGATGGTTCAAATGTCATCTCGTTCAGGTCAATTTGTCACATTGCGTGATCTACGTAAAGAAGTCGGCAACGACGCTGCTCGCTTCTACTATGTCATGCGTAAGTCTGAACAGCACATCGACTTTGATCTAGATCTCGCGGTTTCTCAAAGTAAAGACAATGCGGTGTATTACATTCAATATGCTCATGCACGTATTTGTCGTATGCTAGAAAAAGCAAGCAGCTTGAACATCAACTTCGATGCGACCACTGCGCGTGGTTTTGCCGCAAAGCTTGAATTAGAAGCTGAAACTGAAATCTTAGCAAAACTTGCAGCCTACCCTGAAATTATTGCACGTGCTGCAAACAGCCATGAACCGCATCAAGTAGGTAACTACTTAAAAGAACTTGCAGCATTGTTCCATGGTTGGTACAACGAAAATAAAGTACTCGGTGATGATGCTGATCTGACCCAAGCACGTTTATTGTTATCGGTAAATGTTCGTCAAGTCTTGAAAAATGGTTTAGAGCTTTTAGGCGTTTCTGCACCTGAAAGCATGTAAGTCATCGAAGGTGAATCTTTTTAAAAGATTCACCTCTTTAGACTTTTATTATTGAAAAAAATGAGATAAAAATCCCATGTGATGGTAATCCAATTTTCCATTGCATGATCTTAAAATAAGAGAGGTTTCCAAGTGTTTGGAAAAACGCAGCGTGGTGTATCAGAAAGACCTAACAAACCTAAACAACCATTAATACCAAAATGGTTAGGTATGCTTGTTCTGATTTTAATTGTACTGAGTTTTGCCGTAGCCTTAATGCTATGGAAACCGTGGGCGCCAGTCCAACCAAAAAGCAATGATATTCAATCTGAACATTATCAAGAAGATACGAATAAAGATTATCGCTTCTACGACTTGTTACCTCAACAACAAGTGACTCCAATCCCCGATCAAGCTGTACCTGAAAATCAGCAAGTGAACACCGCACCTGTCATCGTGGAAGCACCTGTGGTTACTGATGCTACAACAACCGAGGGTGAACTGATTGAAAATGCAGAACCTCAACCCGTGGCGAGTAGCTACCTTTTACAAGTCAGAAGTTATCCAGATCCAGACAGTGCTGATGCACGTCGTGCTGAAATTATTCTCAACGGCTTATCTGCAGATGTCATTAAAACCACAGAAGGCGGACAAACTTGGTATCGTGTTGTCTCTGGACCTTATGACTCTCAAGAAGCAGCTGTTATCGCTCAGCAAACCCTACAACACAGCGGTATTGATTCAATCGTTGTAAAACGATAATCATAAAAAAGGATGCGATTAGCATCCTTTTTTAGTGTAGAGCAAACCTAAAATTTTGCTAAGTAGCGCTGAATAAAAGAAATACACTCTAGTGCATAAACTTTAGCTAAATCATGTTGTCCGTTCGGGATCACTTTCAGCTCTGAATACTGAAAAGCGTGATTTAAATACTCACCTACTGCGACAGGACTAATGTCATCATCTCCGCCCCAGATTAATAGTACAGGACATTCAATTTCAGCAAGCCGTTCATCTAATTTGGTTTGATCATCAATAAACCAGTGCGGCACTTCATATTCATTTTGATATTCTGCACGCCAATCTTTAACATGAAAAGGTGTTAAATCAACGCCACCTGACGTAGCGACCAACACCAAACCTTGAATCAATTTTGGATACTTCAATGCTGCTTGAACAGCAATGACCCCACCCATAGATTGAGCGATCAGAATACTTGGGTGTTGAAGATGATCAAATACATAATCTTGCAAATCTGACATTGAATTTACATGTGGATGATCAGGATATTCACCAAAACTGGGATAAGCAATGATGTGTGTGTCGTACTCAGATTCAAAATGTGATTGAACAGGTTTCCAAAATGCAGTACTGCCAGATGCTCCGGGCAGGAAGATTAATTTCACTGCCTGATCCGCCATCTTAATCACCACCCTTGATGACCGCTCGCTGATAAGCAGGTCTTTGTTTTATGCGTTTTACATATGCATGAATGTTCGGATATTTTCCATTTAAGCGCTCATCCATCGCGATCAAGGGAAAACTCATTTGGATATCTGCAAATGAAAACTGAGATATAAAAAATTCATGTTGCGCCAAATGCTGTTCTAAAAATTGAATATGTTCAGCGAGACGCGGTTGTATAAATCCATCAGTCACCCCATCAATAATTTTATTGGCAATTGGTCGAATCACAAAAGGTACTTTAGGAGGTACAAACGAGAGAACTAAGGTCATCACTAAAAGTGGCATTAATGAGCCTTCAGCGTAATGCATCCAATACTGATATTGTGTTAAGTCAGGCTGTGACTGGGGTTTAAATTGATGCTGGGTATCATAGCGATCTGCCAGATAGTCTAAAATCACCGCAGATTCTGCGATCACTAAATTATCATCAGTAATCACTGGTGATTTCCCTAAAGGATGAACCTTCTTCAATTCTGGTGGAGCGGCGTAAGTTGGCAATCTTTTATAATGTTGAATTTGGTATTCAGCACCCAACTCTTCTAGCGCCCAAATAATTCTTGAAGAACGTGATTTTTCTAAATGATGTAATGTCAGCATAAGACCACCTAATTTTATTTCTCTCTATATAGCCATTTTGAATAAAAAAAAGACATCCTGCTTTACACAAAATGTCTTCTTTTTAGCTGTAAATTACAAAAATACAGAATGTTGATGCCTATTAAGTTGTCTATATTTAAACAATTGTTGTTTTAATTTCGACGCTTCTGAGCAATGTTTTAGTGACGGGTGTTTTTTGGCACACATTTAAAACTTTTTCTTGTAGTGCTTCATCCAAGTTAGTTTTAAAACTTAAACGACGCTCAATCCATTCCTGCCCTTCTTTATTGGCTTTAAAATCTGCCTCAACACTAAATTCGCCTAAATCCAGTCCTTTATGCTCTGCATACATCCGTAATGTGATCATTGTGCAGGAAATTAATCCTGAACAAATAAAATCATACGGTGCAGGCCCACGATCTAAGCCTTGGAATGATTCAGGTTTATCGGTGAGAAATGTGTGCTGACCAGATTGAATCTCACCACCCCATTTTTCAGGTAGTGTGGTGACCTTTGCATTTGCGATTGTTGCCATTTTATTTTCCTTCTTTGTCTGATTATTTAGATGGACGCATGCTATCAGGCAATATCGGAGCTTTCAAACGCTCGCCTTGGTATGATGGAATTGACCCAAAACGAGGATCTTCTGCTATCCATTGATCACGTGCAATTTTGATTTCTTCTTGCGTACGTCCAACGAAATTCCACCATAATAAAATTGGTGACTCAAATGGCTCACCGCCCAAAAGCAGTACACGACTATTGTCATGGATCTCTACTTCCACATATTCTAGCCCTGGCTCTAAAATTACCATATTGTCTTCATCTAAATGATGACCATTGATGGTTGCTGTACCTTCAAGCGCCATAAATCCATATTCAAACTTTGGATTTAAAGGTAAACGTGCTTTAGTGGCTGCTTGCGCAAATAAATCAACACCTAAAAGCTCAGTATGTACTTTGACTGGTGATACTGTATTTAGATACTCACCGACCAATACCGTAAATTCGATACCTGACTG
The DNA here is from genome assembly GCF_013417635.1 of Acinetobacter sp. YH12239. Classification (NCBI taxonomy): domain Bacteria; kingdom Pseudomonadati; phylum Pseudomonadota; class Gammaproteobacteria; order Moraxellales; family Moraxellaceae; genus Acinetobacter; species Acinetobacter sp. YH12239. The sequence goes on from NZ_VPDP01000016.1 coordinate 46,289, forward strand.
ATTAACCACGGGTAATTCAGGATAGTGATTAAAAGCTGGATCGATGGTAAGTTTGTCATCAGGCAATGCAATCCAGAGTTGGGCAGCATGCATTTTTGTTTCATTCGCTGGCGCGACTTCTGTATGTGAAATACCTCGACCTGCTGTCATGAGGTTAACTTGCCTTGGCTGAATGAGCTGATCTGTTGTCCCTAAGCTGTCGCTATGCAACATGGTCCCTTCAATCATCCAAGTAAAGGTTTGTAGACCAATGTGTGGATGTGGTCCAACATCTAGACCTTGTCCAGCTTCAAATGTCACAGGACCTGCATGATCTAAGAAGCACCATGCGCCAATCATACGCTTATGGCGACTTGGTAAGGCGCGTTTAATCACTGTCCCTTGACCAATTTCAGCACGGCGCAGTGGAAATTCCTGAATAAATTGGTTGGCGTATTTTTCACAGTCTTCTGAATGAGACAATTCGGTATAAGTATTATTGGTCATGTTGTTATCCTAAAAGTTTGGCAAATGGCTATCTTTGTTATAGATATTAACAAGGTCATGCAAATTGAGCCACATTAGACTTAATACGCTGAATACTATGAGTAGGACAATTAGAGTTTTGTAGAAATCAAAATTATTAATTATTAATTTTGCCTTTAACTATTATAGAAAATACTTTATAAAATAGATACTTATAATTTTTAAAATGCTTTTTGGGGTACTTTTATGAAAATTAAAAAAATTTCAGAAATTAGAAACTTTTCCATTTTTAAAGATTTCAATTGGGATGAAAATTTAAGTCTTGAAAATAGTCAAACTTATGACTTTAAAGATATCAATATCTTTTATGGACGCAACTATTCTGGAAAAACGAGTCTTTCCAAGATAATTAGAAGCCTTGAAAAGAAAGCACTTCCGCTCAAATATGATAACCCTGATTTTAAAATTAAGCTTTCTAATGATACTGAGATCACCCAAGAGACCTTACAGAATTTTCAGCATCCAATTCACGTTTATAACTCAGACTTCGTAAAAGAAAATTTAAAGTTTATTCATAACGAAGATGAAAATATTGAATCATTTTCAGTGACTTTAGGTGGTGACAACCAACAAATTTTCGCCCGCATTCAAACACTACAAGATGAGTTAGGATCAAATGAAGAAAACAGTAAATCTGGTATATATCTAGAGATACAAAATAAAAACCATGCTCTACGAGATGCTCAAACCAATCATGAATCAAAGAAACGTCATCTAGATAGATTACTTTCAGATAAAGCAACTCGTGGCTCAGATTCAATTAAAGATAATCACGAACGTTTCGGTGAGATTCGCTACGATAGGCGAAATTTAGAAGCAGATATTTCTTATGTATTAAGTAATAACTATCAACAGTTAACTCTATCACAAATAGAATCGTTTGAAACTACTATCCTCCAACGTGAACTGGCTAATCCCTCTATTCTTGCTACTTATAATTTAAATTTTCAATCTATCATTACTTCAACAAATGACATACTGAAATCAGTTGTTGGTAGCTCAGATAAAATTGATGAATTAAAAAATAATCCCTCTCTAAATTCATGGGTACAAACAGGACATCCACTACATAATGATCGTACAACTTGCGCTTTCTGTAATAATGAAATTAGTATTGAAAGACGCAAAGAGTTAGCCAATCATTTTGATGAAGAAACAGATAAGCTCCGTAATAGAATTGCTGACGAAATAAAATCTCTCAATAATTTATTAAGTGATCGTCAATTAAATATCAGTTTTGATATAACGACCTATTACAGACAATACCATCCTGAACTTTCTCAACTTCAAACGAATCTGCAAAATGCTTTTGCCAAACAAAAAGCATCTATCGAGCTACTCAAAAAAGCATTAGAGGATAAAGATAAAAAACTATTTTCAGAGTTTTTAATTGAACTTCCTGAAAACTACTCTACAGAAATCACCACTATCCTCGAAAGAGTTTCTCAGATTAGAACAGAATGCATACAGAAAAATGATCAACTTTCTTCTTTACAAATTGAAGCTAAAAATGCATTACGTTTAAACCATATTTATGATTTCTTACAGCTTAATAATTACTCCCAATCGACCGCTGATATAGAACAGGCTTTCCAAGCTATTGCACCTTTAGAAACTGAGCTAAAAACACTAAGAACTCGAAAGGATGCCATTCTGTCAGATATTGAAGCTGAGAAAGCTAAATTAAAATCTGAAGATAAAGCCTGTGAACGTATTAAAGAGCTTCTAAATCATGAATTTGGACATTCATCACTAAGTTTACAGCCTATTGAGGTCGATACCAATAATGGCAAGCAGATCAAATTTGAAATACAACGACTTAAGAATGGAATTAAAACTAAAGCTCACAATTTAAGTGAAGGTGAATGTAGCTTAATTTCTTTTTGTTATTTCTTAGCAAAAGTCCAAGAGTCTTTAAACAGTGGTGAACAACCAATTATTTGGATAGATGACCCAATTTGTAGCTTAGATAGTAATCATATTTTCTTTATTTACAGCTTAATTAATGACAAAATTTGTTTACAAGGCAAATACGCACAATTATTTATTAGCACACATAATCTTGATTTCCTTAAATATTTAAAAAGATTAAATGTTCAAGTCATAAGAAATAAAAAACAAAAAAGTTAGAAGTTAACAAATTTCTTATTTCTAGAGAGGAAGACTTTTCTAGAATTAGTCAGATGCCTAAATACTTGAGTGAATATTCAACAGAATTCAATTACTTATTTAAGCAAATTTATACATGTGCTAGTACAAATATTCTGAATGATGACAATCATTCTATATTCTACAATTTCAGCAATAATGCGAGAAAGTTCATAGAAATATATTCTTTCTTTAAGTTTCCTAACTACTTCAAACATGAAGATGAAAGACTCAAAGTTTTTTGGAATGATGAGATTTATAGATTATTTATTGGTCGAGTCAATAATGAATATTCTCATTGTGCTGGTGTTCTAGAACGAGGTATGTCACTCATGGATGTACCTGAAATGCATCGGGTCGCTAAAGTAATTATTCAAAAAGTAAAAGAAGATACACAACAATATGCAGCTTTATTAGAGAGTATTAATATAGATATAGCTAATGATCCATTGAGCTCTCCTCAAACTGAAGCGGCATAAAAAAGGACGCCTAAGCGTCCTTTTTTATTGGATGTACCTTTTCAAGTACTGCCGCGAGCATAGCTCTTGGCGTAATTTAGGCAAGAAACGTTGTTTCTTGAAAGCCCTAAATTACTCCCATTCAATCGTAGCAGGTGGTTTAGACGATACGTCATAAACAACACGTGAAACTTCTGCAATCTCGTTCATGATACGAGTAGAGATTTTATCAACAAGATCATAAGGAAGATGTGCGAAACGAGCCGTCATAAAGTCAACCGTTTCAACCGCACGAAGTGCAATCACCCATGCATAACGACGACCATCACCGACTACACCCACAGATTTCACAGGTTGGAATACAGCGAATGCTTGTGCAGTTTTATCATACCAACCACTTGCACGAAGTTCTTGCATGAAGATGTCATCGGCTAAACGAAGAATATCAGCATACTCTTTCTTCACTTCACCCAAAATACGAACACCAAGACCTGGTCCTGGGAATGGATGACGATAAAGCATCTCAAATGGTAAACCTAAAGTTGTACCCAAACGACGTACTTCATCTTTAAATAAATCACGAATTGGCTCAACCAATTCAAAAGCGAGATCTTCGGGTAAACCACCCACGTTATGGTGTGATTTAATCACATGCGCTTTACCTTGTTTGCTTGCAGCAGATTCAATCACATCAGGATAAATCGTACCTTGCGCAAGGAAGTTTACGCCATCAAGCTTACGTGCTTCTTCAGCAAATACTTCGATGAACTCACGACCAATGATTTTACGTTTTGCTTCAGGATCAACTTCACCTGCCAAAGCGTCAAGGAAACGTTGTTCAGCATCAGCACGAATCACGCGGATACCCATGTTTTTCGCAAACATTTCCATCACTTGATCCCCTTCATTTAAACGAAGAAGACCATTGTCAACGAATACACATGTCAATTGATCGCCAATTGCTTTGTGAAGCAATGCAGCCACAACAGATGAATCTACACCACCTGAAAGACCAAGAAGAACCTTCTGATCACCAATCTGTTCACGTAATTGTTCAACACGTAAATCAATGATGTTTTCAGAGTTCCATAGGCTACGGCAACCACAGATCTTTTGTACAAAGTTCTCAAGTAACTCTTTACCTTTAGCAGTATGGGTTACTTCAGGGTGGAACTGGATACCGTAGAAACGACGAGATTCGTCAGACACCATTGCCACTGGGCAACTTGGTGTACTTGCAGTAATTTGGAAACCTTCTGGAATTTGAGTCACTTTATCGCCATGACTCATCCATACTTTCAATTTGTCTGCTGAATCTTCAAGATCGCCAATTAAAGCATCACGTACTTTAATATCGACTTCAGCATAGCCAAACTCATGAACTGTACCCGGTTCAACTTTACCGCCCAACTGAGCAGACATCGTTTGTAAACCGTAACAAATACCCAATACTGGTACGCCTAAGTTAAACACAACTTCTGGCGCACGTGGGCTGCCTTCAACGTGAACACTCTCAGGACCACCTGAAAGAATAATCCCTTTTGGATTAAATGCGCGGATGTCCTCTTCCGACATATCAAAAGCATACATTTCAGAATATACGCCTGATTCACGTACACGACGTGCGATCAATTGGCTATATTGAGAGCCGAAATCCAAAATCAGGATACGATCTTCGGTAATTTGAGTATTGGTAGTCATGATAACAACTATGAAAGGCTAACGAAGGATTAGCGCGCTATTCTATCATTTTTATTAAGCTTACGCACACTATTCAAATCTCTCTATATTTCAATACATTATTATTAAATATTAGGGTTCTTTCATAAATCATTTTTTACTCAGTTCTAAATTATAAATCCCTGCGATTAAACTGAATCTTAATCCCAATCTTTTGCCACGGTTGCGATATCGCTCAGCAAGGATTTTGAAGGTCTTCA
>NZ_VPDP01000017.1:0-50112 GCF_013417635.1 Acinetobacter sp. YH12239
TGAAGACCTTCAAAATCCTTGCTGAGCGATATCGCAACCGTGGCAAAAGATTGGGATTAAGATTCAGTTTAATCGCAGGGATTTATAATTTAGAACTGAGTAAAAAATGATTTATGAAAGAACCCTACTCTCTGTTCTTTCATAATATCAACCATCTTTGGATGGAAATCTTGATTAAAGACGTTGATAAACATTTTTCTGTTAATTGTTAGCGGTCCAGCATTTTTATTTATTAAAAACATATCACGAGTCGTTTCAATCACATTGATTGAAACTATACTTTCAACTAAGCTAAATATAATTTAAAAAAACAAGCCTATCAGAAACTTGAAAAATTAAAAAAATTTTTAATTTTTTTAATAATTTTTTTTAATTCTACGGAAAGGCTAAAAGGGTTGGCATATTCAGATTTTTGACATTGTAATTGGCTACCCAACTTGTGAATTGATATATTTTTTTGATCATGAAGATTGATGCAAAAATCAGTAGCGTATGTTTTATCCATATCAAGAATTAGAGAATAGGGCCCTGATTCTTTAATATCTTTTAATGAAAATAGTAGGCAATTCTCTTCGTAAATAGGAGGAGTTTTAAGTTTTTCAATAACGACCTCTGAAACAGATCTTGCATTATAACCAGGGATACCTAGAGTTATGAGCGCTATGTGATCATCGCGTAACTTGGAATTAGGATTGTTAGTATAAATACATAAAGAGTTTTGTTTTTTTGTCAAATACAGTGGTTCATGTAATTGATGAGCTAAAACATTCGTTGAAAAAAGTAAAATAAAAAAGCTTAATTTGTTCATGCTTTATCTACCAATTGCGATTGTGGTAAATGCTTTTTATCATAAGGATTTAATAGGAATTCTCGTAAAATTCTTTCTACGTAACCTAATAATTTAATACTTTGAATATGATGTCTTCTCTTAGGTAATTTATTTTGCATATAAACAGCATCATGCCAAAATTCAATAATGCGACCTTGTTGCTCTAGGTTAAATTCATTAAATTTTCGGTTTGTATGTTTACCAGCTAAATCAGTAAAGTATGCGGTATAATCATCTCCATAATCAGGGCTGACGTTACTGCATATATACCCTCCTTGTCTAAAAAGCATTGCAGCTTGTCCAATATGTCTAACTCCTCCTCCTAATTGATATTGCCAAATATGAGTCATTTCATGAATAAAGTGATGTTCTGCCGAATAATCATTTTTACAATTGCTGAAATCAGGAAATTTATCAAATAAACTACTAGTTAAGTTAATAGCGCCCATAGGGGAAAAAGTATTGCCTGTTAATCCTGGAACACTCCATGTTGAACTTCTTTTAATAATAACTTTCGTATAATCTATCGAATCTTTAAAGATTTTTTTACACATCTCAATTTCGCCTGTAGTTAAAAGGCGTCTATGTTTTATCGCAACTTGACTAGTCCTAACTTGAGTTTTTTTTGCACTTAGATGTATATTATGGCTATGAATAACATTTTTAGTGTTCATGCTTATGATCCTCATCACATAAGATATTTATAGTTATTTTTGAGGGTTCTGTATCTTCAATCATTTCTGTATATCCATGTTCATCTGTTATACCTTCAATTTTTTTAGTTGGTGTAATAATTTCATAGAGTACGTTGCTCAAAGGACTATTATCTAGATCATCGATAATTTGAAACTTATGAGCATAGTTAGATGTTTTATGAGTAAATGTTGATAAATTATTAGCTATATTTGATCCAGATATAGCTCCACCATTCTCCCCAACAACATGAACTTGTTTTGGCATCAAAGTAGCACCACACGTGAACTTATCACCGACATAAGCGACTGCTTTACAATCAAAAATTACATGGTCATTACTCTTAATCAAAGTTGACCACGTTTTACATTTTGGACAAGCAAAACCATCTCCCGCACGAAGAAATAGGTTTCCCATTTGAGAACTTCGAGATTGAGTGGATAACACTGTTCCACCGTGGCTTGTGGTAGAGCCATGAATGCCAAAACCTTTAGACATTCTTTGATCCCCCAATTATAGAAATCATGAAATCTTTGGGTAAAGCGGCATCATGATACAAACGTAAGACATGAGCGGTTATTGGACTATCGATAATTTCATCACCATTTTCTAATGGTGAGCCAATAAGTGCTGCGGATCGATTATGAACAGTGATGGCACTACCAGCACCAGAGATAATTTTTGCTGTTGAACCATCAGTATATATCGCTTCATCGCCTACTAAAGCTAAAGAAATACCTTTGACCTTATAGGTATCAGTAGATGCTCTTACTAAACCACCTTTTTTCGTTTTAGAACCATTAAATGCAGCATAAAATTTGGTATACGCCTTATTACTCCAATAGAGTTGCTCTGCTTGGTGAATCTTTTGAATATCATCTTGGGAAAGCTTTTTTAGCTGCTCTTCTGGCAGTTCATGCAAAAAAATAGGGCTAGTCATGCTAGATCCAATTATTCTAATTCAATAAAGAATATCAAAATACAGAATGAAGAAAAAGTTCAAAATGTAATCACACATTATCAAGAATAGTGATCATTTTGCATATGGGCGTTAAACGAAGTCTGATCATTTTTTATTTCAACTCAGTTCAAACCAATGTATATTTTTAAATGAAACTGCAATTTTAAAACACGGACTTATAACAAAGTCAGATGCCATCAATCTGCTATAATGAGTCCAATCTTTTTTTAAGTAAAAATTAGGACGTATTATGCGTATTGACCAGCGTGCATTAGACCAGTTACGTGACGTTAAAATTACTCGAAACTATACACGTTATGCAGAAGGTTCAGTTTTAGTTGAATTTGGTCATACCAAAGTTCTTTGTACTGCCAGTGTTGATAATTCAGTACCACGCTTCTTGAAAGGAAAAGGCCAAGGTTGGGTGACTGCTGAATATGGCATGTTGCCACGTTCAACCCATACACGCAGTGACCGTGAGGCAGCTCGTGGTAAACAAAGTGGACGTACTCAAGAAATTCAACGCTTAATCGGTCGTAGCTTACGTGCCATGGTGGATTTGAAGAAATTGGGTGAAAACACGATTACAATCGACTGTGATGTTATTCAAGCCGATGGTGGTACACGTACAGCGTCTATTACAGGTGCTGCTGTAGCCTTGATTGATGCTATGAATTCATTACTTGAGAAAAAGAAAATCAAACAAGATCCACTCAAAGGATTGGTGGCTGCAATTTCTGTTGGTATCTATCAAGACGAAGTACTACTCGACTTATGTTATGAAGAAGATTCAAACTGCCAAACAGACTTGAATGTGGTGATGACTCAGGCGGGTGAGTTTATTGAAATTCAAGGTACTGCAGAAGATAAACCGTTCACGCGTACGCAATGCAATGCAATGCTTGAAATGGCTGAGAAAGGCATTCAAGAGTTAATTCAAAAGCAACAACAAGCACTAGGTTGGTAATTCGCATCTGATAGCATGCGTTAATTGCAAAAAAGCACCTTGATAGAGGTGCTTTTTTTATTTCATAGATTTGCAATTGAAGCTTCATTGCAGCGTCACGAAAAAAGCGTATCACTGAGTTCGCATAAAACGAGAAGGATAGTTACATGCGAGCTTATTTTTTTATATTCATTCTTACACCGAGTATTTTGTTAACAGCTTGTGGGGGAGATGATGATCACCAAACATCCAAACCGCAACCTTCAGATCCAAGCTGTGAAATCCAATGTGCTCCATAACCATAATAAGAATAAAAACAGGATAAATATATGAACCGTCGTGACTTTATTTTAAATTCGACCAAGACATTATTGGGCGCATCTGCATTAGCGAGTTTTCCGTTGAGTATTCAAAAAGCTTTAGCAATTGATGCAAAAGTGGAAACTGGCACTATTCAAGATGTGAAACATGTGGTGATTTTGACTCAAGAAAATCGTTCTTTTGATAACTATTTTGGAACATTCAAAGGAGTACGTGGTTTTGGTGATCGATTCACCATTCCATTGAGTGGTAAAAGAGCGGTGTGGGAACAGTATGACGCCAACAAAAATAAAATTTTGCCTTATCACCTAGACAGTTCATTGGGCAATGCTCAACGTGTTTCGGGCACACCTCATTCATGGAAGGATGGTCAAGCTGCTTGGGATTGTGGGCGTATGGGCAATTGGGTGGAACATAAACAACCCCAATCCATGGGTTATTTTAAGAAACAAGAGCTCGAGTTCCAGTTTGCACTAGCGGAAGCATTTACTTTATGTGATGCCTATCATTGCGCTATGCACGCGGGAACTAATCCCAATCGTAAATTTATTTGGACAGGGACCAATGGGCCAACTGCTGCAGGTGTCGCGAGTGTAGTCAACGAGTTTGATAGTATTGGCTCATCAATGATCGGTTACGACTGGACCACGTATCCTGAACGCTTACAGCAAGCTGGGATCAGTTGGAAGGTTTATCAAAATATGCCCGATAATTTTACGGATAATCCTTTGGCTGGATTTAAGCAATATCGCAAAGCCAATGAATTATCTGGTAAGCCGGTTAGCCATGCCAATATTTTGTCGCCTGAATATGATGAGCGTATTGATCAACGACAACCTCTCTATAAGGGTATTGCCAATACGATGCCTAAGGACGGCGGTTTATTAGGACAATTTAAACAAGATATCTTAGACGGTAAATTGCCACAGGTGAGCTGGGTGGTGGCACCAGCAGCGTATAGTGAACATCCGGGACCATCAAGTCCTGTTCAAGGCGCGTGGTACATTCAAGAACTGTTAAACACTTTAACGGCAGATCCAGAGTTATGGAGTCAGACGGTTTTACTGGTCAATTTTGATGAAAATGATGGTTTCTTTGATCATGTACCATCGCCATCTGCACCATCAAGAGAAATCAATGAAGCAGGTGATATCGTTAAAGTTCATGGTAAAACCACGTTATCAGAACAAGAGATATCATATGAATATTTCAATCACCCACCTGTATCAGGTTCGACAGCACAGCCTGAATTAAAATTTAAAAATGGTAAGAATGAAAACTTCTGGCATGGTGTGTATGGTCCAGGAGTACGTGTTCCAATGTATATCATTTCACCGTGGAGTCGTGGGGGATGGGTCAACTCTCAGGTATTTGATCATACTTCAATTATTCAATTTCTTGAGCAACGTTTTGGCGTGCAAGAGCCTAATATTAGCCCTTATCGTAGAGCGGTCTGTGGTGACCTTACGTCGGCGTTTGACTTTAAGACACCTAACTTTAATATTCTGCCAACACTCAATGGGCAAAGAACAAAACAAGAAGCTGACAATACGCGTCATTCGCAAGAGCAACTGAGCAAGGTTCCAGTCCCAGCAAATCAACAATTTCCTGTGCAAGATTCTGGAATACGTCATTCTCGAGCATTACCTTATTTATTACATACCAGCGCGCGCGTACAGGTTGCAACCCGAAACATACAATTGATTTTCGCAAATGGTGGAGAACAAGGTGCGGTTTTCCATGTCTATGACAAACTAGATTTAAATGCCATTCCTCGACGTTTTATGGTGGAGGCAGGCAAACAGCTTGAGGATGTTTGGGAGCTAGTAGATGATCAATATGATCTTTGGGTACTTGGACCAAATGGTTATCATCGAGCATTTAAAGGAAATCTTCACCATCAAATTGAAAGAGATCATTTGCCAGAAATTCGAATTTGCTATGAAGCCTGTCAACCTAAAATAATTTTAAAAATACGGCATGATGGTGCTGAAGCCGTGGAGATGATGGTCAAGGACAATGCGTACTACAATCAAAAAATGTGGACTGTCAAAACTCAAGCGAATGAGGCTGAACTTCATCTAGATTTAACGGAGTCTTGGGGATGGTATGATTTTAATGTTGTGATCGCCCAACAGCAGGGAGAGCAGGCTTATGAACGTCGTTTTGCTGGACGTATTGAAACAGGGCAGCATACATGTACTGATCCTATGATGGGATTATTGCAACCTAAATCTTAAACATGAAGTAAAAAAAGCCGTGAATGTTCACGGCTTTTTTCACAATTGAAAAATTCAGGTATTAAGACAGTCGAAATGAATTAGAGATCCAACCTTTCGGAAGTTGAGGCATTATAAGCTCCTCAGGACGATTTGGATCTTCATCCAGTTGCTTACCACCATAAATGACATCATTGATCTGTCCATTTTGATTTTGATATGTTAACCAAGGATAGGTTTTACCAAACCCAACAGGATCTTGGGTGTAATCACAAACACCATCTGGAAAAACTTTTTGTAATCGAGTCCATTGCTCATCTGTAAAGTTAATATTGGGGTAAAGACGACGTGTGAGTGGTTGTAGTTTACATTTATTGGCGTAGGTACTAATTTGATCACCTGCTACCATTCGCGGTGTTTTATAGACTGGTACACGAAGGTTATTGCAGAACCCAGATCTTCGAATCGTTCCTAATGTGATACATGAGTCGTTAAGATTTACTTTATTGCGTGTGAGTTTCTGTGGCAGAGGTAAATTGCTTGTATCATTTTTTACGCGATCCAACCATTGGTTCATATCATCGAAACTGATTTCTAAACATTTAAGATCGCCAATCATAATGGTATCACCTCCATACAGAAGCTGATTGTTATGATGTCCGTGTGCTTTGTCTAAACGTGCTCTAATCGCGAATGCTCGGTAAGCATCATGGAAGATCGCTGGATCTGGACCACGACAATCAATAATCGCCACTTGATCTAAATTATTGGCAACATTGATTAAACCAGTTCGATAAGCATTTTTTAAACCTTGCTCCGTGGCATATAACCGTTCGGAAATTGGGTTAATATCAATATCAACTCCACCGAGGCGTTCATTTAATAAAACAAATTTTTCAGCATTAATCACACCATCAAATAAGGTTTGAAGCCCGTATTGCACACCGACATTATCAATTGGTAGGTTAGCAAACCCAATATTTCGCTGGTTTTCGACAGGACTCCAAATTTGTCTAAGCTGTTGTGTATTTGGATCAACTTCAGTTGGATTTCTGAGACCCAACAAATTTACAGCAGCCTCTTGAATTGAACAGCGTGTCCCATTCGGATTTGAGGTAGCATTGTACAGTTGTGTTTCTGATATTCCGCTACAAATTGTATTTGGTCGAGCAACATCGAATTGCGCAAGTTCACTGACATAACCATTAATCTCAGAAATATGACCTTGAATATGGTTAATTTGATGAGGGAGGAAAGAGCGGCCTTCTGCTGTTTTAAAATAATTGATCATAATATGATAATCAGCAAACTGAGATGCTGTACTCCATGCATCAGGGAAGGAGCAGGTTACTAACAAACCTTGGTATACACCTGGATAAGCGTTAGCTACCCATTGAGATGCGAGCGCGCCACCTGAGCAGCCTTGTCCAATCGTGTAGTCTAAAGTGCCGTATTGTTCGATAAAACGTTCTTTGGCCATAATGATTGATTCAGCTTGAATCGCCAAATTACAGTTATGTCCACTGTTGGATAGCGCCGTAGACATGACGCCATAACCTTTGCCCAAAGCCTTGATGGTAATATCTGGCAAAATAGAAGTTGATGTCGCAACCACGGTAGGCGCGGTTGCAGACTGATAATCATTTCCGCAACTTTGCCCATGGGTTACTAACAGCTTATTATTAAATTGGGGTTGTGGATTGAGCGCAGTCCAAGGCTGATTAGGATTAAACAATACAGCAAACCGATATTCATCACGATTTTGATAACCGACTTCCTCTCGAATGATAAATGGCACTTCTACGCCTGTATCGGTCTTAATTTTGGAAATCAGGCCCGCCGAAGGTGGTTTCTCAGGATTATAGGTTTGTAAAGTTCCGACCAAATTCCGATAGTAGTAATTATATTGAACAGGTTTACGACAAAATAAATCAGTCGAGCCGTTGGTACAGGTCCATGGATTAATTTGAGGTCCAGATAAAAGAGGGCCTGTAGTACTGAAATTTTTTAAATATAAATTTTGAATTGCGTTTGGTGTTTCAATTTTAAGTAGATTTTCCCCTAACTGTAATCCATCCAATAGCACTCTATTTTGAGCATTGGAAAAGCGAGATTTGATGTCCTGTCCATTTAAATGAATGCTTATATTTGCGTCATTAAAATTAATCGATGGGTCTAATTCGATCAATACATCATTATCTGTCACAAGATCGGGGCGAGTTGATAAAACAGTCACGAATTCTTTTTCAAGTTTATTCGTTGGATTGTCAGGATCAGTTGGATTGGTCGGAGTTGGCTGTGATCCATTACCACCGCCTGAATTTCCCCCAGATTCGCTGGAGCTTTTACAACCGACGAGTAAGCTGCTACTAATCGCGACGCTTAAAAGCGTATAGATCATTTGCGTTTTCATGTGATTTCCCTAATGTACAACATGGTGGATGCAATCGATCCGATGACTGCATTTCTTTTTATTTATTCACTGACATTCAGCATGTCTATGCGTTGACACCCTCCTATTATTTAGACAATGCGAACTCATGGGTTTAATTGTATTTATTGGCTTCACTATGAATGAAAATTAGGCAGCATGTCCATGACATAAAATTAAATAATTGTAAAATTAAGGCAAATAAATAGTTGAAATTTAATAATTTATTTTACACTTTATTGGTTTAGTGTGATTTTTATTAAAAAAATAATCTGAAAGTGTGAAAGGTATCAACTAGGACAATATAAATTCAAATTTTTTTGTATTCTTGCGATAAATTTTATGTAGCATCACAGTTTTAAGCAAATAAAAAAGGAGCAAAGCCCCTTTTTTATTGAGAGATAGGATTTAATCAATTAAGCGTTAAAGCGCATAGATAAATCGATGGCTTTTACATCTTTAGTCAGTACACCCATTGAAATAAAGTCGACGCCTGAAGTAGCAACTTCACGTAAGTTCTCGATGGTAATATTACCTGAAGCTTCTAATTTACAACGACCAGCCACATGCTTGACTGCATCAATCATTTGTTGTTGGCTGAAATTGTCCAACATGACGATATCGGCACCAGCATCTAAAGCTTGGTTTAACTCATCCCAAGTTTCAACTTCGACTTCCACAGGTTTACCAGGTGCAATGGCATGCGCTTTGTCGATTGCTTGCTGAATGCCACCTGCAGCCATAATATGGTTTTCTTTAATTAAAAAAGCATCGAATAAACCTAAACGATGGTTTTGACCACCACCTACACCCACTGCATATTTTTGTGCAATACGTAAGCCAGGTAATGTTTTACGTGTATCCAGTAGTTTGGTATTTAAGCCCTCTAAATGTTTCACATATTCAGCCGTTTTTGTAGCAACAGCGGAAAGGGTTTGTACAAAATTAAGCGCTGGGCGTTCAACGGTTAACAGACTGCGTGCTGAGCCTGCAAGTTTTAAAAATGCCTCATTGGCTTGAACTTGATCGCCATCTTGCTTTAACCAAATCACATCAACGCTTGGATCATAGGCTTTAATTAAAGCATTCACCCACGGTTGCCCTGCAAGAATCATCGTTTCACGACTGATAATGGTTGCTGTTGCTTGTTCATCTTCAGGTGTCAGCAATGCGGTGATATCACGCTCACCAATATCCTCTTGCAATGCTTGTTGGATATTGATTTGAATTGATTGTTCAAGCAAAGATTGCGGTATGCTCATAAAATCCCTATTGTAGGCACCAGAAAAATGAGCAATATATTACCATTGCACCTCAAGTAATGGTGCTGTTTTTTTCGTCCAAGTCTATTCCAAAGATGAGCGTGGATGAATTGTCTTAAGTTGCAAACACGGATTGAGATCACACATGTCGAATGTATCCAAGCTTCAAGTGGTAGATGGTGTATTACAAGGTGCAAGATTTATTGCTTCACCAAATTTTAATCAAAGACCAGACTATACTGACATTCAACTGGTGGTCATCCACAATATTAGCTTACCGCCCTCACAGTTTGGAGGAGGCTATATTGAGCAGTTTTTCCAAAATAAATTAGATTGGAATGCACACCCTTATTTTAAAACCATTGAAGGGATGCAGGTCTCAGCACATTTATTGATTTTAAGGTCAGGCGAAATTTTACAGTTTGTTAATTTTAAAGACCGTGCTTGGCATGCAGGACGCTCTACGTATATGGCAAATCCAGAATGCAATGATTATTCGATTGGCATTGAACTCGAGGGTAGTGATGATCAAGATTTTACGGAACAACAATATCAAGCTTTAGTTGAGGTCATGGCAACACTTCAACACGCTTATCCTAAAATTAAAAGTCATATCGCAGGGCATTCAGATATTGCACCTGGACGAAAGACCGATCCAGGACCGCATTTTCAATGGTCTTATTTTAGAGATCAATTAAAACAACGAAAAATATGATGCTTTGTCGAATGAAATAACAATTTAAAAGCGAAGTTTTATTACAATATCGTCAATCTTTTAAAGTGGTGAATATGATGGCGCTTTGGCGATCCACCTTTATTGTTAGTGCAATGACCATGTTGTCTCGTGTCATGGGGCTTATTCGAGACATGGTGCTGTTAAATGTGTTCGGGGCAGGGAAAGACTTCGATACTTTTGTCGTAGCGTTCCGTATTCCCAACTTTTTTAGGCGTCTTTTTGCCGAAGGTGCATTTTCCCAAGCATTTATTCCTGTTCTCACCGAATATAAAACCACCAAACTCCATGCTGAAGTTCAGATCCTAATTAGTCGGGTATTTGGATGCTTGCTTACCGTGATGACTGCATTGACTTTGCTGTGTATGATTGTTGCGCCTGCGATATTGTATGTTTATGCGCCAGGATTTCATGCCGATGCAGCCAAATTTGATTTATCAGTCGACTTATTCCGTCTCACCATTCCCTATCTGATGTTTATGTCGCTGACTGCATTTGCCAGTAGTATCTTAAACAGTTATGGCTCGTTCACCACACCGGCATTTGCGCCAGTATTGTTGAATATTGCAATGATTGCAGGGGCTTTGTGGTTATCTCCATATATGGAAACACCCATTATGGCATTAGGTTGGGCAGTGGTGTTTGCTGGCATTTTGCAATTAGCCCTACAAATTCCAGAACTGTGGCGTAAAAAACTCCTGATTCCACCCAAAGTTGATTTTAAGCACGAAGGTGTCGAGCGTATTTTAAAATTAATGTTGCCTGCACTGTTTGGGGTTTCAGTCACACAAATTAATTTACTACTCAATACCATTTGGGCGTCTTTTATGCAAAATGGTTCTGTGTCATGGCTTTATACTGCAGAGCGGATGACCGAATTGCCTTTGGGCTTAATTGGTGTAGCCATTGGAACGGTGATTCTGCCTGCACTCTCTGCGCGTAAAGCTGAACAGGATCAAACTAAATTTAAGGCCATGTTAGATTGGGCTGCACGTGTCATCGTATTTGCTGGTATCCCAGCCAGTATCGCTTTATTTATGTTGTCTACACCGATTATTCAAGCGCTGTTCCAACACGGTGCTTTTGATGCACGAGCGACAGAAATGACCGCTTTGGCATTACAATGTATGAGTGGTGGTGTTTTGGCATTTATGTTGATTAAAGTCTTTGCTCCTGGATTTTATGCAATTCAAGATACCAAAACCCCAGTACGTGTTGGCCTAATGGCAGTTGCAGCCAATGCCATTCTCAATGTGGTTTTTATTGGTATCTTCAAATGGATGGGCTGGGAAGAACTCCATATGGCATTGGCGTTGTCATCTACAGGTTCTGCTTTAGTCAATGCAGGGATGCTATATTTCTATTTACACAAGCGTGAAATATTCCGATTTGGACCGCATTGGAAAAAATTATTTTTCCAATTTATGGTGGGCAACGCCGTGATGATCGTAGCTTTATGGTATGGCCTCAGCTGGTATAACCCAGATGTAGCACCGTGGATTCGTGTATTTGAAGTGCTTGCTCTTTGTGTATTGGGTGTGGTTGCCTATGTATTGGGTTTATTTGCGACTGGCTTTAGACCAAGACAATTAAAACATGGCTAGTGCTTAAGACAGACCCTTAATAAAACAAAAAACATCGCAGAAGCGATGTTTTTTTATAAGTCATGTGAACATTAAGGCAAAACTTTTAAAAGCTCGACATCAAAGATTAAGGTGCTGTTCGGCTCAATCGCATCGCCCGAACCGATCTCACCATAGGCCAAATCAGCAGGAATAAAGAAGCGGTATTTAGCACCTTCCTTCATAAGTTGTAAGCCTTCAGTCCAACCCGGAATGACTTGACTCACTTGGAATTCCACTGCTTGATTACGCGCGATCGAACTATCGAATACCGTGCCATCGATTAAACGCCCTTCATAATGAACTTTCACTTTTGACGTCGCTTTAGGTGTTTTGCCTTGACCTTGCTGAATCACTTGATATTGCAGACCTGTTGGTCGTGTGACAATGCCTGCTTTTTTGGCATTCTCTTGTAAAAATTGTTGCCCAGATTTTAAATTTTCTGCAGCCAATTTTTGAAATTCGATCAGTTGTTTGGATTCACTCTGCTTTTTGTATTTGGTTAAAGCCTGCGCCATTTCTTGATCGGTTAAACTCGATCTTTGACCGGTTGAGCCTTGTTTCAATCCTTCAATAAAAGCATCCAAATTAATATCTTTTAATGTATCCGCATTGGTACGTCCCATCACATAGCCATAGCTATATCCGAGCTGATCTTTTTCAGTACTTTTATTGCTAATGTTTGCCGCAAATGAGGCAGAGCTGAGGATCAGCAGACTGCTTAATATAGAAATTTTTTTCATCATTCAAATCCAAAAAAGGAGAGCTGAAGGCTCTCCTTTTGATTAACTTATTTGACTTCGATTAATTCAACATCAAAAATGAGCGTGCTGTTTGGTGGAATCGTACCAGGAACGCCCTGTTCACCATAAGCCAGATTTGATGGAATATATAAGGTTGCTTTGCCGCCTTCCTTCATCAATTGTAGGCCTTCGGTCCATCCAGGGATGACCTGATTCAACGGAAATTCAATCGGTTCACCACGTTCAACCGAGCTATCAAAGACTTTGCCATCAAGTAATTTACCGGTGTAATGCACTTTAACCACAGAGTTTGCAGCAGGTTGTTTGCCTGTACCTTCTTTGCTGACGAGGTACTGCAAACCAGAAGCAGTAGTTTTAACATTCGATTTTTTTGCATTTTCAGCCAGGAAGCTATTGCTTTGTGCATCGGCAGCTTTAGAGTCTTTGACTTTCTTTTCTTCTAATTCTTTTTGTAAAGCCACATAGGCAGTTTGCAGTTCTTCATCTGTATAGGCACGTTCTTTTTTATCATGCGCTTCACGGACACCGACAATAAATGGCTCAATCGCGACTTCAGGAGGAGTTTGGCTGGCAACTTCATAACCGAGTGCATAACTGATTTTATCAATCGGTTTTGCATCAGCAGTCATGCTAGAAACTGTCGCAGATGTTGGATGTTGACTTGCATAATAAACAGGGACGAGCGCAGCACCGCCTAAAACGACAGCAACAGCGATGGGTAAAGCTTTACTCATGAGATTTCCATTTTTTTCAATTATATGTGCGACATTCTAAAATCGCGGAACCAAAACAGCATAGCGTCAATTCACTTTCAGCGATATAGAATTTCAATGAAATCAACAAAATTTCACAAATATACAGTGTTTGATCGGCATAAAAAAAGCCTGAATAGATCAGGCCTTTATTCAACAATAATTAATCATTGTCCTTTGATGCTTTATACGCATACGCATAGTTATAACCATAGCCATAACCTGCTGCATTACGTTGAATGTCATTTAGAATAAAGCCATTCACTTTAACACCAGCTTGTTCGAAACGATTGACTGTGATTTCGAGTTCTTTCATTTGTGTCTTCGCATAGCGAGCAATGACCAAATTAACACCTGCATATTGTGAAATGATAATACCGTCAGTCACCGCAAGTACAGGTGGCGTGTCAATGATCACATGATCAAACTGTGTTGAAAGCTCTTCAAGCAACTGTTTGAATTTTTCAGAACCCAACATCTCAGATGGATTGCTCGGACTCTTACCACGGGTGATCACACTTAAACCAGCGACTTCAGT
Source organism: Acinetobacter sp. YH12239 (assembly GCF_013417635.1). Taxonomy (NCBI): domain Bacteria; kingdom Pseudomonadati; phylum Pseudomonadota; class Gammaproteobacteria; order Moraxellales; family Moraxellaceae; genus Acinetobacter; species Acinetobacter sp. YH12239. The sequence goes on from NZ_VPDP01000017.1 coordinate 14,072, forward strand.
GTCTCGAATAATATTTTGTAGCGAGTGCTGATTTGTCATGTAATCAGTCAAACCTGGCTGTGTGTCAATATTGAAATATTTGTGTAGATAACCACGACGTAAGTCAGCATCAATAATCAAAACACGTTTGTCGGCTTGCGCTAATATCGTGGCTAAATTGGTTGAAATAAATGATTTACCCACTTCAGGTGCAGGACCAGAAATCATAATCACATTATTTCGAGCTGAACTCAGCGCAAAATGAATCGCCGTGCGCATACTGCGTAAACTTTCAATCGCAATATCATCGCTATTCTTAATCGCCAGAATTGGGATTTTCTTATGCTTTTTCAGCATCTTAATGTGGCTTTCTTGTACTGGCGAACGCGGTACCGTGGCATAAACCGGTAGATCTAATTCATTTTCAATTTGACTAGAATCTTTGATGCCTGAACGCATCATATTACGTAACAGCGCCAGAAGTGTCCCGAGGAAACCACCAAGGAAAATGGACAAAATTAGGATCTGTAATTTTTTAGGCTTAATTGGTTCAATCGGTTCTACGGCAGTATCAACAATCCGAACATTACCAATTTCACCCGCTTTCGCAATTCGAAGTTGTTGGTACGAATTCAGCAATGCAGTATATAACTGTTGTTTGACTTCAACTTCGCGGAATAACTGTAGATAGCGACGTTGCAAGTCAGGGAGTTGTTTTAAGGTGCCATCCAATTCATTAATTTTTTTATTGATCGCACCAAGTTGAGCGTTCATTTGTTGCATGATTGGATGTTCGTTGGTGTATTTCGCACCCGCTTCAGCGACTTTTTGCTCAAGTTCTGCTTTTTTTGTTTCTAAGGCAACACTTTGCGTGAGATACAATTCAGATTCTTTGGTGACATCAACCGTATTAAAGCCTTGACGGAATTTGTTAAATTCACGTTCGGCGACATCCAGCTGTTGTTTCAGTTCTGGGAGTTGTTCATCCAAGAATTTGAGCGTTTGCGCAGTTTCGGCAGAACGACGTTCTACATTTTGCTGACTATACGCATTTAGAATCGTATTTAGAACTTTGGTAATATGCTCTTTATCTTGACCTTGATAGTTTAGCCCTAGAACACCAGTCATTTTCCCTTTTTCAGCCACTGAATAGTTGGCCAAAAGTGATTTCATTGCAGCAGGTAAAGACTGTTTAGTGATGATATAGCGGTCATTCAATTGATCTTGTGTGCGAATCTCAACTTTCCATATGCCATCGCGGGTCGAGCTTTGATTGAGTTGGTTCAGTGAACCGTTCAGGACCATTTCTTCAGTTCTTAAATCCGTCAGCGTAAATTGTTTCTCAGTAAAATTCAGCGCCAATGCACGGTCACGAAATTTCTGAGGAACATGGAAATGGGGAATAGCAAAAGATTTTTCGTCATCATTAAAAATTACAGATTGACGTGAATAACTGGTCGAATAGTCATGTGGTGAAAATAAACGATCAAAGAAAGAGTTTTGCGTACCAGACACTCTAAGATCTAAATTTAAACTCTCAATCACTGAACCGAGGACTAATCGAGATTTCAAGATTTCAATTTCTGCTTGAGCAGGTTGTTTCTGCTCAATCATACTTGAGAGATCACCCAAAAGTGCTGCTGAAGTCCCTTTACTTTCCTCAACTTGAACCAAAGCATCGACAGAGTAAGTATCTGGTGTTGTACGTAAGTAGAGTAGGGCACAGACCAGACTCAAAATCACACACAAAGCAATCAGCTTCCATTGTGCGATTAATGAAAAAAATAATTCTTTTAAATCAATTGTATCTTCGGTATTCGCGGTTTGACTCATAATCTTTATTCAAAATATTAAAGGTGTTTTTTCCAATCAGCGATACAATCCTGAATCAACTGACAGGTGTCATTAAAGAATGCTTGATCGTGTTGGTAAGGATCCGCAATATTTTTTTCACGCCAGTGCCCCAAGCGAAAGGTTTTTCCTTTTGCGTATGGCCATGTTTGTTCGATATGCTTCTGTTGGTTCTGGCTCATGACAAGAATCAAATCCGCATTTTTGACCAATTCAGCATTCAGTTTGCGCGCCACATGATCTTGCATATTTATACCGAAATTTTGCATACATTGTAATGCTTTATCATCTGCTGGATGGCCAACTAAGCCTGAAATCCCAGCAGAGTGAATTTTTCGATCAGGGTACGTATCTTTTAGGAAATATTCTGCCATGGGGCTTCGACAGATATTTCCAATACAGACCACTAAGATATTTTTAAAATTCATCAATTCCCCAAACGATCTAAATTATATAATGCATTGGAGAAAGGAATCACCTGGTTAACCACACGTTGCCAGCGCGTTAGACCCGTTGCATCGACATAAACAATATCATTACTTTGCATTTTAAACTGATTGGCGAGACCAAAATTAGCAATGCTAGACAGATCCATATGGAAGATTTCAGTCATCGGAGAGTCAGCTTGACTTCTGACGACGTAAATCTTACTACTACTTGCAGATAATGGATTCAGCCCTAAACTTTCCCCAATCACATCACTTAAAGTCATGCCCTGATCACGCATTGGTAGGGATTGGTTTTTACCTGACTCACCCATGACATAGATTTTTTGATTTTCGCGCGAGTTGACGTAAATCGTATCGTTGGCTTGAACCAAAAGATTGTGTAGCGAAAACCCTGCTTTCTCAAGTTCAATCGAATTTAAGTTATAGGTTTGACCATTGCGAACCAGACTAATCGAGGTATTTGCACCAAATTGTGTGTTGATGCCACCTGCTAAGCCAAGCGCCGTATAGATACTGGTGGGTTGGTCATTTAGCGTATATTGACCACCTTTCATCACATTGCCCTGTACTGAATAGCGTTGACCTTGGTATGACAAAACTCGTGCGATGACATCGGGGGTTTTTAAATAACGGGCAAGTAACTGACGAAGTTCTTGATTGACTTGATCTAAACTTTTGCCAGCCGCTTTATAACGTCCAATAATTGGAAATTGAATATAGCCACGAGAGTCGATTTGATAGCCGTTAGATTTAATGGCTTCTTCATTATTAATGGTATTGGTGGGTGGTGTAATTTCTGGATATGCCCATAGATAAATGGATAATACGTCACCAGCACTGAGTAGATATTGTTTTTGATCTTGTAGAAACAAATGTCCCAAATCTTGGTGGACATTGACTTGAGCTGGTTGAACAGCAAACAGGGACTCTTGAGTGAGTTTGATGACATTGACTTGAGTCCCCAAATCCGTCTGAAAAACACCTTCTTCAGGCAAATCATAGGTTTGCAGGCCTGAAGTCATAGCGCAACCTGTAAAACTTAAGCTGAGTGCTAATAATAAACTATAGCGGTAGTAACTCACTCGAATTCCTATCATTTTTTAATTAGTAGAATATTTAAAATAGATTCAAAAATCTAAGCTGATATTTGTTGAGCTATATTATAGGAATAAACCTATAACGCCTAGCGCCAATGTGAATATAAAACCCTTTTTTGTTGCTTGATTGTGATTAAGATCATGGAGTTATGTAATTATTTTTTTCAATTGTGATCATTTTACATCAATATTTAATTTGGGATCTGTTATATTAGGCGCCGTTAAATTGATATTAAATACTATAAGGTATAATGAATGCTGAATGTATCGAATTTAAAAATAGCAGTGATTGGTTTAGGTTATGTGGGCTTGCCACTTGCCGTTGAATTTGGGAAAAAAGTACCTGTAGTCGGTTTTGATATCTACCAAAAACGAATTGATGAACTTAGAAATGGCCAAGATCATACTCTCGAAGTTTCCCCAGAAGAACTCAAACAAGCAAACCAGCTGAGTTATTCAGCAAATTTAGAAGACTTAAAAAACTGTAACTTCTTTATTGTCACGGTACCAACACCGATTGATGAATTTAAGCAACCTGATTTAAGCCCACTGGTAAAAGCATCACAAAGTATTGGTCAGGTACTTAAATCAGGCGATGTTGTGGTTTATGAATCAACAGTGTATCCAGGTGCAACTGAAGAAAGTTGTATCCCTGTATTAGAGCAAGTCTCTGGGCTTAAATTTAATCAAGATTTTTTTGCTGGTTATAGCCCTGAGCGTATTAACCCAGGTGATAAATTGCACCGTGTCACCAATATTTTAAAAATTACCTCAGGTTCTACGCCTGAAGTGGCTGACTTTGTTGATGAAGTATATAACCTCATTATTGAAGCAGGTACACATAAAGCGGCCAGCATTAAAGTGGCTGAAGCGGCTAAAGTCATTGAAAACACCCAGCGTGATGTAAACATTGCCTTAATTAATGAACTGGCTGTGATCTTTAATAAAATGGGTATTGATACCGAAGCAGTATTAAAAGCAGCGGGTACCAAATGGAACTTCTTACCTTTCCGTCCGGGATTGGTGGGTGGTCACTGTATTGGTGTAGACCCGTATTACTTAACCCATAAAGCGCAAGCGATTGGTTATCACCCTGAAATTATTTTAGCTGGTCGTCGTTTAAATGATGCGATGGGAGCTTATGTGGTCACTCAGCTGGTTAAAGGCATGATTAAGAAAAAAATTCAAGTTGAAGGTGCTAAAGTTTTAGTGCTTGGTTTGAGTTTTAAAGAAAACTGCCCAGATATTCGTAATACTAAAATTATTGATATTGTGCATGAACTACAAGAATACCATATTCAAGCTGATGTCTATGATCCTTGGGTAGACGCCGCTGAAGCTGAGCATGAATATAACATCACCCCAGTACAGCAGCTAGAGCAAGGTCAGTATGATGCGGTGATTTTAGCCGTGGCTCATGATCAGTTTAAAGCGATGGGTGCTGCAGAAATTCGTGCATTAGGGAAAGCTGAGCATATTTTATACGACCTAAAATATGTACTTGAGCACTCTGAATCTGACATCCGTTTATAATTTGAATTAAGGAATATAAAGAATGAGCCAATATCAAACCGTATGTAAACAATTACAGAAAAATCCTAAAACTTGGTTAGTGACAGGGGTTGCTGGATTTATTGGCTCTAATCTTTTAGAGACCTTATTAAAACTCAATCAAACTGTTGTGGGATTAGATAACTTTGCAACAGGGCATCAACATAATTTAGATGAAGTACAAAGCTTAGTCACTGCTGAGCAATGGGCAAAATTCCGTTTTATTGAAGGCGATATTCGTGAGTTTGCAGATTGTCAAAAAGCTTGCCAAGGTATCGACTATGTACTACACCAAGCAGCTCTTGGTTCTGTACCACGTTCTATTGCCGACCCGATTACCACCAATGCTACCAATATTAGTGGTTTTTTAAATATGCTGGCGGCGGCACGTGATGCACAAGTTTCAAGTTTTACCTATGCTGCCAGTAGTTCAACCTATGGCGACCATCCTGCTTTACCCAAAGTAGAAGAAAATATTGGTAACCCTTTATCACCTTATGCAGTGACCAAGTATGTCAATGAGCTGTATGCGGATGTTTTTGCACGTACGTATGGTTTTAAAGCGATAGGTTTACGATATTTTAATGTGTTTGGTCAGCGTCAAGATCCAAATGGTGCCTATGCTGCCGTGATTCCTAAATGGACCGCAGCTATGATTGCGGGTGATGATGTTTTTATTAATGGGGATGGTGAAACTAGCCGCGATTTTTGTTTTATTGACAATACGGTCCAAGCTAATATCTTAGCGGCAACAGCGCAAGATGAAGCGAAAAATCAAGTGTATAACGTAGCTGTAGGTGACCGTACTACGTTAAATGATTTGTTTAATGCCATTAAAGCCTCATTAAATGAAAATAATGTAAATTATTCAAAACAACCTGTATATCGTGATTTTAGAGCAGGTGATGTACGCCATTCTCAAGCAAGCATTGAAAAAATTAAAAAATTAATGGGTTATGAGCCACAATTTTCAATTTTACAAGGTATTGCTAAAGCTATGTCTTGGTATAAGAAATTTTTAGCTTAACAAAATTAATTTTCTAGTATTATTAGTTATGATCAATAAAGTAAAAGAAGCTCTAAAAAGTGACTTCTTAAAAAATGCTGGAAAACTAGCTTCAGGGACTATGCTTGCACAAGTTATAGCTTTTGTAACTATACCGATAATAGCACGCTTATATTCACAAGATGCATTTGGTTTATTAACGCTATTTATTGCACTCGTAAGTTTCATTAGTTCTTTCGCTACTTTAAAATATGATACTGCTCTAGTTATACCTGAACATGATAGAGATGCTTACGCTCTGTTAAAACTATCAAATATAGTTACATTAACTATAACATTATTAAGTATTATAGTTATGTTTTTGCCAATTAAGTTTTTTGAGAATTTTAAGGGTTTACAAATTTTAATTGGTTTAGGAGTTATATTAAGTGTAAATTATAATAATTCAGCACTATGGAATATTAGATTTAAGAAGTTTAATCATACTGCTATTTCTACTATAGTCCAGGCGATAGCCATATTTATATTTCAATATATACTTTATAATTACTTTCAACTAACTGGATTAGTAATTGGTAATTTGCTTGGTGTACTAGTTGCAGGAATTTACTTAGTAGTCACTAGAAAGTTTAGTTGGAATACTTATTTTGATATTTCTAAAAAAGAAATGCTTAATCAAGCAAAAAGGTTTATAGATTTTCCTAAATATTTCACTCCTTCTAATGCCATATTAAGTTTATCAAGTAATTTGCCAATATTACTTTTTTCTAAATATATATCTTTAGCCCAGCTGGGACTTTATGGAATTGCTATACGTATTATAGGACAGCCTGTAGCTTTAATTTCAAATTCAATTCGTAGTGTGGTTTTATCTGAACTTGCTAGTAAAAAAAGAGCAGGTGTCTCAATATTAGGATGGTACTATAAAGTTTTTTTGGGCCTTTTAGGAGTGGCTCTAATTAGTGCTTTAATACTAATTTTTTCTGCTGACTTTATTATAAGGGTTTTATTGGGGGAGGAATGGGCTGAATCGGCAGCTTATGTAACTATGCTTTCACCATTATTAATATCAATGATGATATCTCCTCCGAGTGGTGCAGCAGTTCGAGTTTTTGAAATGCAAAAATATAATTTCAAATATTCAATTTTTTGTCTGTGTTTGAAAACTTTAATTTTATTAAGTGTTTTTAATTTGTTTGAGGTTGATTTTAAATATATCATCTTGATTTATGCATTGACCGATTTAGGGCTTGTATTGTTAAATAATTTTTTAGTATTAATGAAGATTAGGAAATATGAAAAGTTTATTAGATAGAGTTAAATGTAGACTTTATAAGACCTTATTGAATTTCCCGTTATTAAATAGATTTAATAGAATCTGGTATTCTAAATTAGGTGTTAAAGGGAAAGATTTTAGAATTAATCCTAATTTTGAATTGGTTGGTTGTTATAGCTATCTAGAGCTAAGTAAAAATGCAGAAGTTAATGAAGGTTGCTTTTTATTAGCTAAAGATAGAATAGTGATTGGTGAAAATTCAACACTCGCATATAGAGTAACTATCTTGACTAGTGCTAATCCAAATGGGCCAGGTAATAAATTGTCTACTATATATCCTAGTACCAAAGCTCCTGTTATTATAGGTCATAACACTTGGATTGGTGCATGTGCTACAATTTTACCTGGTATTAAAATTGGAAACTTTTGTGTGATTGCGGCTGGTGCTGTTGTAACAAAAGATGTTCCAGATTATACAGTAGTAGCAGGCGTGCCTGCAAAGCCTATTAAGAAGTTAGACCCTCGGGTAAATCAATAATGAAAAGTGTGGTTATTATAGCAAATACAGCTATTGGTAGTGTTTTGTCAGTAGCTCAGGCTATATGTAATAAAATAAATTGTAAAGTGTATGTAATATGCAGTGATAAAAAGACAAGTAGTATTTTTGAGACTAGTAAATTCATTAGTGAAGTTTTATATGTTGATGCAATTAATTCACAAAATTATTTAGAGCAAATACAAGCTTGGACTCTAACAAAAAAATTTAATGAAAAACCAGTTTTATATAGTAGTACAGACACTAGTTGTTATTATATTAATAAAAATCGTTCTTGGTTCGAGGAAAACTTTATACTAAGCTTACCTTCAGAAGAAATCATTTATAATTTCACTAAGAAGGGCTTGGCTGAAAAAAAAGCAGAATTATCAGGGTTAAGTGTACCAAAGACCATAGTAATTAAAACTGAGGAAGATATATTTAAAGTTGTTGAAGAATTCAAATTTCCGGTTATTTTAAAGCCTCGTGCAACTTATTTAAATAGTAACATTAATTTCAAAATTAAAGTAATAGATGATAAGCAAGATTTTATAAATTTTTTTAATGAAATTCATAATGAAGGGATTTTGTGTCAAGAGTTTATTCCAGGAGGGAGCGATGAATCTTATTACTACGTTTTTTATAGAAGTAAAAATAAAAAAATATATGAAAATATTGGAAGAAAACTACTTCAATCAACACCAAAAGGTGGGATTATGCTTAAAGGAAAAAGTGAATTTAATGAGGATCTATCCTTGATCTGTGAAAAATTTCTTGAAAGTATTAATTATATTGGTATTGGTGGAATAGAATTTAAAAAATATGGTAATAAATTTTATTTTATTGAAATGAGTGTACGCTTAGAAGGATTTTTTAAAATAGCAGAGATATCAGGAAAGTCTTTGGCATTAATTTCTTATTATGATTTGGCTGATGAGGTATTAAGAGATAGTGCTAATGAAATCCAAAAAGATGGGTATATATATATTGATACAATTCCTTTGTTTGTTGATTATTTGAAAAATAGGAAATTCGCATCAATTTTTTTAGATTTAATGAAGATTTTTTTAAATTCTAAAGTATTCCCTAATACGTTTAGTAAAAAGGACTTTAAGCCATTTATTAAGCAAATTTTAATGATATTAAAAAGTAAGATCTAATTTAGGTGTATTGTGAAAAAAATATTAAAGTTTCTTTTTTTAAGCTTAAATTTAGATTTTTTTATTAGAAAATTTAATAAAACACCAAGAATATTATTTTGGCATGGTGTTGATTTTATAAAAAATAATCAGGTAGAGGCTGAGTCTTTTCATGTAGAAGACTTTAAGAAACAAATTGATTTTTTAAATAAGTATTATGAAATTATCTCTATAGAAGAATTTTATAAAAGATTCATAGAGGACTCTTTTACTAAAAAAGAAGTTGTATTAACATTTGACGATGGATATTTAAATAATTTAACTGTAGTTGCACCTTATTTGAATGAAAAAAATATTCCATTTACTGTTTTTGTGTCGACAGAACATATTGAAACTGGAGAGCTCTTTCCTACTTCAATTGCAAGGCTAATCATATTTGGTACAAACTTGAAAGAGATTTCTATACCTACACTAATGATTAATGAAAGTAAGATATCAAATAGCACTGAAAAAAAAGAAATATATAATCTGGTCTCTTTTGCGTTAAAAAATTCCCCAGTAGATAAAGTTAGAGATATTGTTGATGATCTTAAAAATAACCTAACCAAAAAAAAATATAATCTTTTAGTACAATCATATTCATCTGTGCTTCCTATGAATTGGGAGCAATTACGTCAGCTTAAAGAACAAGGTGCTACTATTGGCTCACATTGTAAGTATCACATTTGTTGCCATAAAAAACAAAATTATAATGTTGTAAAGGATCAGATTCAACAAAGCAAAGTAATATTAGAAAAAAAGCTAGACTATATATGTGATTTCTTTGCTTATCCAAATGGAGACTATACATTAGAATCTAATAAATTTGTTAAAGAAAGCGGTTATAAAATGGGATTTTCAGTGGAGAAAAAAAGAATTTCTAAAAGCTTAAATAATATTTCAGCTATTCCTAGATTAGGTGTTCCATCAGATCTAGATAGTCTAAAACTTATTATGGCATTTTATCCTAAAGTAAAATTTAAAGCTTATAATATATAGCTACTTTAAGGTTTGTAATATGCTTAAATATATAATTCTATATGTAGTAAACACAGTCTTATGTTTAAATATTTTAGATTTCTCTACTTTTTTTGTTGCTAATTTAATATATTTATTAGGTATGGTTGTTGTTTGTGGAAGTAATAAAAGAAAAAATATTTCACTTAATATAATAAAACTATATCATACTATATATTGGGTTGGATTTATTTACATATTGCTTTGCTATAGTTATATGGTTTCTCAGAATTATGAGTATTTATTGGCTTATGATGTCTATAATTATTTTATGCCTAAAGTATATGAATTTTTATCTTTAGGTGGTGTTAAGGAGGCTTGGGATTATAATTGGCAGAATTTCAACTTATTTAGCAGATATCAATCTGGATATTTTGGATATTTAATACCTTTTGCTTTTATATCTAAGTATTTTGATTCAAATATTTATATTTCAATGCAGTTGTCTAGTTTATTAATTGGTTCATTCAGTAGTATTGTAATATATAAGATTTTCTTACTTAATAATTTTAAGTTTTTTAATGCATATAAATATACTTTATTGATATGTATTTTTTCTATTTTGTTTTTATATTCTACGCTACTATTGCGTGATATTGTTGTAATGTTTTTTTATTTATTAGGTATAATGTACACTTTTAAGAAAGAATTTTCTTTTCTTGATATATTGAAAATTATATTGGTTATATTGATATCATGTACATTGAGGGTGGAAACAGGTCTATTTTTATTTTATTTAATTCCTCTATATTTGTACTTAACAATGCAGACATCTCGCAAAAAAGACATTGTAATATTTAGTTCTATCATTTTTATATCAACTTTATTATTATTTTTATTGATTTTTTATAGTCAAATTTTTAATGTTGTTACTGCGAATAATGATATTTATCTAGATAGTGATAAAGGTGATGGGGTTGTTGGTTTTCTGCAAAATATTCCTATTATTGGTAGTATTTTGTCTATATTTTATAATGCTATTCAGCCTATTCCATTATGGGTGAAATTAGATGAAAGCTTTGATTTGTCTAGACCAGAAGCCTATAATATTATGGCTTTTCCTATATCTATTGGGGGGGGGTTTAACTGGATTGTTATTTCTTTTATAGTGAGTTTTATTTTAATTAGAAAAATTAGATTTAAAGTTTTAAGTCAAATTTCTAATCCATTAATTTTTAATTTATTTTTTGGTTTTCTGTTCCTATATATTCAGTCTTCAGTTATATCACAAAGAAGACTTATGGCTTATTATGTGTTGTTTTATATATTTTCTATTCTTATCGCCCAAAACATATCATTGGCAGATAGGAAGAAAATTTTGTTTTTAGCATTCTTATTTTATTTTTTATTAAATTCATTATTGACAGTATTTATGCTATGAGTAAAAAGATTCTTTTAATTGATAATTCTTCCTTAACCCCTAAAGGTAAAGATTTCTTTTGTGAGTCTAAAACAGGAAATTTTGCTTTAGAGCTACAAGATCTTGGTAATGATATTACAATGTATGGGCAAGTAGTATCGAAGGAAAGTAGTACACATGTTTTTAATATTAAGAAAAATGATATAAAAGTATATGGTATTAATCGCCTTAGTAATAAATTTTTTAATTACTTATTTTTGTATATGAAAATAATTCCTTATATTATAAAATCTGATTTTATTTACATTTTTTATCCTTCATCGTTCAAGTATATATCAATTTTATGCTTTATCTTTAGAAAGCCTTATGGTTTATATATTCGTGGAGAACAGGATTTGCAAAGTATAACATCTAAGTTTATATATAAGAAATCATATAAAATTTTTACTGTTACTGATTATTTTACAAAATTAATAAATACATTATCTAAGTCTAGTGTTGCAGAAACTATTAGGCCTATGATTAGTTTAAATGAAAAAAATATAGTACCTATAACATCAGTAAAAAAATCAAAAATATTTAAAATTTTATTTCTTGCACGTTTGGAAGAAGATAAAGGAATAAAAGAAATTTTATATGCAATTTATAAGTTGAAAACAATGAAATATAATTTAAAATTGGTATTGGTCGGAGAGGGTGGATATAAGAAAGAGGTTATGAATATTATTGATAAGTTAGATATAGCAGACTTTATAGAAGTAAAAGGAGCTATACATGATATTAATGAAATTAAAAATATATATTTGGATTCTAATGTATATATCTTACCTACCTACCATGAAGGATTTCCTAGAACTTTATATGAAGCTATGATATTCGGTACGCCTATTATTACTACATTTGTAGGAGGTATTCCTTATATTATGAAAGATAAGTTTAACTGTTTGCGAATCGAAGTTAAATCAATAGAGAGTATTGTGAATGCTTTAACTTATTCTATAAATAATCATGAAAAAATGCTGGACTATGCAAAAAATGCTCAAACTACTGTTAAGCCAATAATCAATTCTACACGCTTATCGCATGCGGAAGCACTTCATAATGCTATTCATAATATTTGATTAATAGGTTTTCAATGAAAGTTATTTTGCTGACTGGTTGCTACTTACCTGGTTATAAGGGAGGTGGTCCTATTAAAACGATTTCTAACCTGGTTGCTTCTACTTCTACCATTGTGGAATATAAAGTAGTAACTAGTGATAGAGATTTAGGTGATATTACACCGTACAAAAATGTAACTATTGGAGATTGGAATGAAACATCAAATAGTTCTATTTTCTATGCAGAAAATGGAATTAAAGGCATAAAGCAAATTTTTAAAATTATTGCAAAAATAGATTGCAATATAATTTATTTAAATAGTTTCTTTTCGCTTAGGTTTTCTATCATACCACTTTTAATTGCTAGGTTTTTAGGAAAAAGTATCATTCTAGCGCCAAGAGGGGAGTTTTCAAAGGGCGCTTTGAGTTTAAAAGCACTAAAGAAAAAAGTATATATATTGTTCTTTAAATTATTTAGCTTAAAGAATATTACGTTCCAAGCATCTAGTATCTTTGAAGAAAATGACATAAAAAAAGTATTTGGTGAAAAAGCGAAAATTTTTATTGCCGAAAATATTGGTTCTCAAAATTATGCAAAAAAATTGGCTCCTAAAGATAAATTTGTTCTAAAGATAGCTTTTTTATCTAGAATATCACCTATCAAAAATCTGACATATGCACTGAAAGTCTTATCCAAAATTAAAAAATCTATTCAATTTGATATCTATGGCCCTTTAGAAGATAAAACTTATTGGCAAGAGTGCCAAGATATTATAGAGAATATGCCTGAAAATATTAAAGTAAACTATAAGGGTCAACTTAATCCCAATATGGTCGTTGATACATTATCGGAGTACGATTTATTTTTTATGCCAACTCAAGGCGAAAATTATGGGCATGTTATTGCAGAAGCATTATGTGCTGGTCTCCCATTGCTTATAGCAGATACTACGCCTTGGAGAGATTTACAGGAAAAAGGTATTGGGTGGGATATATCTTTGAATGAATCAGAAGAATTTATTAACGCAATAAATTCAGTTTCAGATATGACGGTAGAAGAGCATTATATACTCAGAGAAAAAGTTCTGTGTTGGGCTAAGCATAAATTCTCTCAAGATGAAAATATTAAACAAAATATAGCAATGTTTCGCTATGCGATTGAAGATAAGTAGGTATTTAGATGACTTTTAGAGATAAAGTTTTATTAATCACGGGCGGTACAGGTTCATTTGGTAATGCTGTTCTAAAACGCTTTTTAGAAACAGATATCAAAGAAATTCGTATCTTTAGTCGTGATGAGAAAAAGCAAGATGATATGCGTAAAAAGTATCAATCATCTAAGCTTAAATTTTATATTGGCGATGTGCGTGACTATACGAGTATTTTAAATGCTACACGTGGCGTTGATTATATTTATCATGCTGCTGCCTTAAAGCAAGTACCATCATGTGAATTCCATCCAATGGAAGCAGTAAAAACCAATGTGATTGGTACAGAGAATGTATTAGAAGCAGCTATTCAAAATGGTGTAAAACGTATTGTTTGTTTAAGTACAGATAAAGCAGTTTATCCAATCAATGCTATGGGTATTTCTAAGGCAATGATGGAGAAAGTGATTGTAGCTAAATCACGTAATTTAGAAAATACAGATACTACAATTTGCTGTACACGATATGGCAATGTTATGGCATCTCGTGGTTCGGTAATTCCATTATTTGTAGATTTAATTCATCAAGGTAAAGCACTTACAATAACTGACCCTAATATGACTCGCTTCATGATGACGCTTGATGATGCAGTAGATTTAGTGCTGTATGCATTTGAGCATGGTCAAAATGGTGACATTTTTGTGCAAAAAGCGCCAGCAGCAACGATTGAAGTACTTACACAAGCTTTAAAAGAACTCCTACAAGTAAATGATCATCCTGTGACTGTTATGGGAACACGTCATGGTGAAAAAGCTTATGAAGCTTTACTAAGTCGTGAAGAAATGGCAGTGGCATTAGATCAAGGATATTATTTCCGAGTGCCAGCGGATCAGCGCGATTTGAATTATGAAAAATATGTAGAAAATGGTGATTTAGCCATTACTCAACTTGAAGATTATAATTCGCATAACACTGAGCGTTTAGATGTGGAGGGAATGAAAAAACTACTCCTTAAATTGGAATTTATTCGTGCCTTAACACAAGGTCACTATGTTGATCCTGAGGCCTAATATGAAGATTTTAGTTACAGGTTCACAAGGTTTTATTGCTAAAAACTTCATCCAATTTTTAAAAGAAAAGCCAACAGTCGAAATTTTAGAATTTCATCGTGATTCAAGTTTAGATCAACTTAAATCAGATGTATTAAATGCAGATTGGATTGTGCATTTAGCTGGTATTAACCGTCCCGTTCATGACAGTGAATTTGTTGATGGTAATATCGGTCTAACTGAAACAATTGTAAATATCTTAAAAGAAGCTAAAAAGCTAACACCTATCATTTTATCTTCATCTATTCAAGCAGAGCGTGATAATGCTTATGGAAAAAGTAAACTAGGCGGCGAGCAAGTTGTCAGAGATTTACATCAACAACAGGGTAATCCAGTATTCATCTGTCGTTTAGCGAATGTTTTTGGTAAGTGGTCACGTCCTAACTATAATTCTGCTGTAGCAACGTTCTGTTATAACATCGCCAATGATTTACCTATTCAAATTAATGATATTAACGCACTTATTCGTTTGGTGTATGTAGATGATGTAGTAGAAACTTTCTGGTCAATCACTCAGGCGACTAAGCAAGTTGCTCAAACCTTCGAAATTGAGCCTGAATACCAAATTACGGTGGGTGCTTTAGCAGAAACCTTGCAAAAATTTAAACAATCACGCCACAGCCTAGTAACAGAGGCTGTAGGAACAGGTTTAACCCGCGCATTGTATTCAACTTATTTAAGCTTCTTACAGCCTCATCAATTTGATTATACAGTTGCTAAGCATGGTGATCAGCGCGGTGTATTTGTAGAAATGTTAAAAACACCTAATGCTGGGCAATTTTCGTATTTCACAGCGCATCCAGGTATTACTCGTGGCGGACATTATCACCATAGTAAAACTGAGAAATTCTTAGTAATTAAAGGTAAAGCTTTATTTAAGTTTAAACATGTAATTACGGGTGACTTCTATCAGTTAGAAACTACAGGTGAAGAAGCACGCATTGTTGAAACTGTACCAGGTTGGACACATGACATTACAAATATTGGTGATGAAGAAATGATTGTCATGTTGTGGGCAAATGAGATCTTTGATCGTGAGAAGCCTGATACTTATGCTATGCTATTAACAAATTAAGAGTTAACATTTTGAAAAAGTTAAAATTAATGACGGTTGTCGGTACCCGTCCAGAAATCATTCGTTTATCTCGTGTCATGCAAGCCTGTGATCAATACTTTGATCATGTTTTAGTGCATACAGGACAAAATTATGATTACGAGCTGAATGAAATTTTCTTTAATGATTTAGGTATTCGTAAGCCAGATTACTTCTTAAATGCTGCAGGTAATACAGGTGCAGAAACCATCGGCAATGTAATTATTGCTGTAGATAAAGTTTTAGAAGAAGTTCAGCCTGAAGCTTTATTAGTTTTAGGTGACACAAATAGTTGTATGGCGGTCATTCCAGCTAAGCGACGTAAAATTCCTACTTTCCATATGGAAGCAGGGAATCGTTGCTTTGATATGCGTGTTCCTGAAGAAATTAACCGTCGTATTGTCGATCATACAGCTGATATTAATTTAACTTACAGTACGATTGCTCGTGATTATTTATTGGCTGAAGGATTACCCGCTGATTTAGTAATCAAAACAGGTAGTCCAATGTTTGAGGTACTTCATCATTATAAAGCGAAAATTGAAGCCTCTGATATTCTTGAACGTTTAAATTTAAAAAAGCATGAATACTTTATTGTGAGTGCTCATCGTGAAGAAAATATTAACTCAGATCAAAACTTCTTAGATTTGGTAGAGATGTTAAATGCAGTTGCAGAGAAATATAAATATCCTGTAATTGTATCTACGCATCCTCGTACTCGTAAACGTATTGAAGAGTTAAAGGTTGAGTTTCATCCTTTAATTAAATTACTAAAACCATTGGGTTTTAGCGACTACAACAAATTACAGCTTTCTGCAAAAGCTGCGTTGTCTGATAGCGGAACAATAAACGAAGAATCATCTATTCTAAATTTCCCAGCTTTAAACTTACGTCAGGCACATGAACGTCCAGAAGGAATGGAGGAAGCTGCTGTAATGATGGTAGGTCTAATGGCTGAGCGGGTTTTACAAGGTTTAGATATTTTGGATCATCAACCACGTGGTGAAGAACGATTACTTCGTTTAGTTGCTGACTATAGCATGCCAAATGTGAGTGAAAAAGTTACACGAATTATCCTAAGTTATACTGATTATGTGAATCGTGTGGTGTGGAAAAAGTACTAATTTATGAAAATCCTTCTTTTAACGCAGTGGTTTGATCCTGAACCAACACTAAAAGGTCTTGTATTCGCTAGAGAATTAAAACGTCAAGGTCATGATGTGCAAGTCCTTAC
Organism: Acinetobacter sp. YH12239; assembly: GCF_013417635.1. Classification (NCBI taxonomy): domain Bacteria; kingdom Pseudomonadati; phylum Pseudomonadota; class Gammaproteobacteria; order Moraxellales; family Moraxellaceae; genus Acinetobacter; species Acinetobacter sp. YH12239. The sequence goes on from NZ_VPDP01000017.1 coordinate 31,055, forward strand.
AGGTTTTCCTAATTATCCTGGTGGTAAAATTTATAGTGGATATAAACTCAAATTTAAAGAAACAGAGTTTATCGAAGGTATAGAAGTAACAAGAGTTGCTTTATACCCTAGTCATGATAGTTCTGCGTTAAAGAGAATTTTCAACTACATTAGTTTTGCATTCATGGCTTTGCTCTTCGGACTTTTTGCAACTAAAAAGGTAGATGTAATTTATGCTTATCATCCACCTTTAACAGTGGGGATCGCTGCAATCCTAATTAAATTTTTTCGCCGTATACCAGTTGTTTATGACATTCAAGATATGTGGCCTGATACATTACAAGCTACTGGAATGTTAAATAACAAGAAAATTTTAAATTTCATCGGTTATATATGCAATATAGTTTACAAGTACGTAGACCATATTGTTGTACTGAGTCCAGGTTTTAAAAAACTACTCATTGAAAGAAAAGTAAAAGAAGAAAAAATAAGTATCATTTATAATTGGTGTAATGAAGAAGAATTAAAAAATAAAGTCGAGTTAAAAGAGGATTATAGTGATATTTTTTTACAAAAATTTAATTTAATTTTTGCTGGAAATCTTGGTAAAGCTCAGGGCTTAGACACTCTTGTGGAAGTGGCAGATAAGTTGAAAGCAAATGAAAGCATTCAATTCATTTTTGTTGGTGATGGAACGGAAAAAGATCATTTAATTAATCAGGTGTATGATCGTAATTTAAAAAACGTTCTATTTATTCCTCGAGTACCTATGTCTGAGGTAGGAGGAATATTAGAAAAAGCAGATGTTTTAATAGTGCATTTAAAAGATGATAAACTGTTCCAGATAACGATCCCTTCAAAGACACAAGCTTATATGGCAATAGGTAAGCCAATTTTGATGGCGGTAAAGGGTGATGCCTCTGATATTATTAAATATGCTCAAGCTGGTGCTATAGCGCAACCTGAAAATATAGAATCAATTCTTAAAGCTATTAACTATTTATATGAATCAAGTTCTTCTGATCTTATACAAATGGGAGTAAATAGTAAGAAATATTATATGGATAATATGTCATTAGAAAAGAGTTGTGAAAAGTTTATTGATGTATTTGAGATGGTCAGAAGAAAGGAAAATAGTAATGTATAGTGATTTTCTAAAAAAACTAATCGATCTATGTTTTGGTTTTTTTATACTTATATCTTTGACCCCCTTATTAATTTTAATTTCGTGTTTTGTTTTTTTCTCAATGGGCAGACCTATTTTCTTTAAACAAGAAAGAATTGGGAAAAATAATATACCTTTTATTATGTATAAATTTAGAACTATGCGAGAGCCAAAAAATGGTGAAAATAGGTTGTTGTCTGATGTTGATCGTGTCACAAAGATAGGCGCATTTTTAAGAAAGACAAGTTTAGATGAGTTGCCAGAAATTATAAATGTGATTAAAGGTGAAATGAGCCTTGTAGGACCAAGACCATTATTAGATTTACATTTAGAGCTTTTTGATGATCAGCAATTAAGAAGACATGATGTTAAACCAGGTATGACGGGTTTGGCACAAGTTATGGGTAGACAATCTTTAAGCTTTACACAAAGAACAGCTTTAGATGTTAAATATGTTGATAACTTAAGTCTTTGGTTAGATATAAAAATTATAGTCAAGACAATATTGGTAGTATTGGGTGCTGATGGTATTAAAACTGGACAAAAGTTTGAAGAAGTTGATGATGTTGGTTTGAAAGATTTGATAGAAAAAAAGCAGAAAGAAATTGAAAAATGATCGTTGGGAAATGGGCTCTTCATTTCATGAAATTTCAACAGAGCTTACTTCAAATATCTCTAGTGTATTTTGGAGTGATTGTGAACTTTATTTAAGTGGTCGATATGCAATATTAGATTTAGTACTCTATAAGAAAATTCATGAGAACTTAACAGAGATATATTTGCCTTCATACTACTGTCATGATGTTACACGACTCATAGAAAGCCAGATTAAAGTGAAACTCTATGAGTGTTCACCTATTTCTATTGTTGATCTTTCGTTGTTTCCTAGAGATGCGACGGTTATAATAGTTGAGTATATGGGAAATAAAGTTAGAACAATTGGTGGTAACTCATTAAAAGTTATCATAGATAAAACACATAACCCACTTTCAAATTTTTCCTATTCATTTATACCTGAATTTCAATTTGGATCTTTGCGTAAAATATTCCCAATTGGTGAAGGTGGCTTTTTATTTCCAAAGCTTTATTTTTCGCAAAAAAAATCATCATCAATTAATGAAGACAGTTTGAAGTCCCTAAAAACAGCAATGCACCTTAAAAAAGAATATTTACATGGTAGAGATGTTGATAAGAAAGATTTTTTAAAAGAGTTTAATGCTTTTGAAGAGTTGCTGAATAATACCACTGATATTTATAATATTTCAGAAGATACTTTAGCACTTCTATCTATACTAGATGTTGATACTCTTCACGATCATAAGAAGAAAAATTTAAATTTTTTGTACTCACACTATAAAAATAGTAAATTTATTAAATGTTTTAAAAATAATAGCTTTTTTTCTTTTTTTATATTATTAGAAAAGTACGCTCATGTCAGATCAAAACTTATTGATAACAATGTATACCCAATAGTATTATGGCCAAATTATGAGGGTGATATACATTTAATTAATGGATGTGTTTTAGTCTCTTTACATGCAGATTTTAGGTACAATTTACACGACCTAAAAAAATTAACTAATATTTTGGACGTTATATTCTGTGAATTATAAATTTTCTGTAGTCACTGAGGGTGATTTATTTACTATCACGAGTCAATTATTAGATTTTGATACAGATATATATCATTCGATAGAATGGCTTTTACTAAATAAAGACTTACAGGAAGGAGAAATCCATTGTATTTTTTTAGAAAATGAAAAAAACTGTGCTTTTTTTCCATTGATTAAAAGAAAAATTAAAAACACTTCTTTTTTTGATTTAATAACACCTTATGGCTATGGTGGAGTAGCTTTTAAAAAAAATACAGATACCAATTTTAGAGAAAGTGTTTTTGAATTATTAAGAGATTGTTTAAGTAATACAAACTGTATCTCAGTATTTTTGAGATTACATCCTTTATTAAATAATAATGTCAAAGAGAGTGAGTTTGTATTTGGTAATGGGGTGACGTTGGCTACAAAGCTTAATTCAAGTTATCCTGATTTATATAATGCGTACTCATCTGGTCATAAATATGACTTAAAGAAATCGAAAAAAAATGAAAATATTGCTATTGTAGATGATACTGACTTTATTTTTTTTGATAGCTTTATTGAAATTTATTTAGAAACAATGCGTTATTTGAATGCTACAGATTTTTATTTCTTTGACAAAGAATACTTTTATAGAATGAAGCGACTTTTAGCAGATAAGCTAAAGCTAGTTGTAGTTAAATGTAATGAGCAAGTTATTGGCGCCTCTTTATTTATGTTAGATAATGGTATTATTCAATATCATTTATCCGGTACAACCATTGACGGTAAGAAATACCAACCATCTAAATTGATTTTGGACTATATGATAGATTGGGGTGTCTCTCAAGGTTATAGTTTTTTACATTTAGGTGGTGGTGTGGGTGGTCAACAAGATGCTTTATATAAGTTTAAAAAAGGATTCACTGCGGATGAATATTCTTTTTATACAGTTAGATTGATAATCAACAGCGTTGTTTATAGGAAACTGTGTTTAGATTTAAAATTTAAAGATATCGAAATAGATAATGTTTCTAATTTTTTTCCCTTATACAGAAAAGCATGAGTTTTGACTGAAATGATTAAAAGTAAGCTATTGTCTTTAAGACCAATTGAACTGAATGATGATATTGTTTTACAACAATTAATCAATAATCCACTTGTTTCTGAAAATGTAGTTGGTTGGACTTTTCCTGTTTCATTGTTTTCACAAAAAAACTGGATTCAATCGAATACAAATAATCTCAGTTATCGCTTGGTCGTTGTTGATAATGAAACGAATGAAGCAATTGGTATTACTGGTTTATGGGATATTGATTGGCACAATCAGGCAGCCATGTCAGCAATCAAACTTTTACCTGAAAAAACCAAAAAGGGATTTGGTACTGAGGCTATTATGCTCAGTATGGCTTGGGCTTTTTACAATGTAGGTCTTAGACGGTTGCATGGTGCGATTTTAGACTTCAATGGTCCTAGCATGGGTGCTTATGTAAAAAAATGTGGTTGGAAAGTTGAGGGGCGTCAACGTGAAGCTATTTTCCGCAAGGGGGAATGGCATGATCTCTATAGCGTAGCTATTCTTAAACGCGAGTTTGATGCTTTACCTAAAGCATCTGAATTTATTAATGCAGTTTGTCCTGTAGATACCACACCTAATATTGATATTAATTTCCAAGATTATATTTAAGGAAAAAAAATGCTTAACACTGCGTTTGAACCATGGCCAAGCTTTACTCAAGAAGAAGCGGATGCTGTATCTCAAGTTTTATTGTCCAATAAAGTCAACTATTGGACAGGACAAGAATGCCGTGAGTTTGAAAAAGAGTTTGCACAATTTGCCGAGACTCAATATGCAGTGGCACTTGCCAATGGTACCGTCGCGCTCGATGTTGCATTAAAAGCATTAGGCATCGGGGCAGGGGATGATGTGATCGTAACCTCACGTACCTTTTTAGCTTCAGCAAGTTCAATTGTGACGGCAGGCGCAAATCCAATTTTTGCTGATGTAGAGCTGGATTCACAAAACATTTCACGCCGTACGATAGAGGCAGTACTCACGCCAAACACCAAAGCCATTATTTGTGTGCATTTGGCAGGTTGGATGTGTGATATGGATCCAATTATGCAATTGGCTTCCGATAAAGGTCTTTATGTGATTGAAGACTGTGCCCAAGCGCATGGTGCGAAGTACAAAGGTAAATCTGCGGGTTCTATTGGTCATATTGCAGCATGGTCATTTTGCCAAGACAAAATTATGACCACGGGTGGCGAGGGTGGCATGGTGACAACCAATGATGAAACGCTGTGGAAAAAAATGTGGTCGTATAAAGACCATGGTAAAAACTTCGATAGTATTTACAACAAACAACACCCACCAGGTTTCCGTTGGTTACATGACTCATTTGGCACTAACTGGCGCATGATGGAGATGCAAGGTGTTATTGGTCGTATACAGTTAAAGCTAATGCCAGAGTGGACGGCGAAACGTAATGCAAATATGCAAAAAATTTATAGTGCTTTTGCCAATAGCCCTTATTTTACTGTGCATCAACCCTCAGAAGACTATCTACATGCAGCATATAAGTGCTATGTTCAAGTGAATAGCGAACAATTGCCATCAGGTTGGTCGCGTGATCGTATTATGGCAGAAATCAATGCACTGGGTGTGCCGTGCTTTAGTGGTTCATGTTCTGAGGTGTATTTGGAGCATGCATTTGATGATACACCGTGGCGCCCTGAGACTCGATTAGAAAATGCGAAGAAGCTAGGTGAAACGAGCTTAATGTTCTTGGTACATCCAACCTTGAGTGAGGATAGTATGGCCAAAACAGTAAATGCCATTAAAGACGTAATTAAAAAAATATCGGGATAAAAGTGATATTGTAATATCTAAATTTGAAGGCATGGAGGGATATTCTCAATACCCCTCCTAAATAGCGATCATATAGAGTGATAAGATCTAGACTGTGAAATCAACGATTATAAATTTAGCATCAGCACCAAGGGGGACCAAACAACTTTTTCTAGTCTGTTTGGATTTTTTAGTATTTCCAATTCTGATTTGGCTATGTTATGCCATTCGCCAATTTGACTTGGGGGCTGAAGTAGTGCCGAATCTGGCTTTCGGATCTCTTTGGGTATCTTTGATTGCAGTCATTGCTTTAGGCTTAGCACGAATCTATAGTTTTATCGTAAGAGCCTTTAACGAAGCCTTCATTTTTCAATTGGGTTTAGCGACGACACTCACTGTTTTAGCACTATACGCTTTAGCTTATTTTACACATGCATTTATTCCGACCTCAATTCCGTTGATGTTTGGATTTATGATGTTTGCATGGATTTGGCTCAGTCGAGGGATCATTAGAGCTTTAGTTAAATATGTATTGCATGCAGATATTCCAAGAAAAAGAATAGCGATTTATGGGGCTGGTTTTGCGGGGCAACAAGTCGCGGCTATGCTGAATAATTCTGATGAACATTTACCTGTGCTTTTTTTAGATGATGATATTACGCTTGCCGCGAAGAATATTGGTGGATTGAAAGTCTATCATGCAGCAGATGCGCAAAAAGTGCTGAATAAGCATCAAGTGAATGAAATTCTGATTGCGTTGCCTTCGGTGGGTCGTCAACGTAAAACAGAAATTATTAAAAATTTAGAACTTGCACATTTAAAAATTACCGAGATTCCAGGCTTAACAAAACTGGTTGATGGTGAAATACGACTATCGGATATTCAAGAAGTCGATATTATCGACTTGCTCGGTCGTGATCCTGTACCTCCTGTCGCCCATTTACTTTCAAAAAATATCACCAATAAAATTGTGATGGTTACTGGTGCGGGTGGATCGATTGGTTCTGAACTATGTCGTCAAATTATCAAAAACCAACCTAAGCTGTTAGTGTTATATGAACTGACAGAATTTGCGCTGTATAGCATCGATAAAGAATTACGTCAAAAAACAGAGTTAACCATTATTCCGATCTTAGGCACAGTACTGGATCAGCAGAAGCTCGAGCGAGTCATCGCACAATATCAAGTACAAACTGTTTATCATGCAGCAGCTTACAAACATGTCCCTTTGGTGGAGTGTAACCCGATTGCGGGTGTGAAAAACAATGCAGTCGGTACAGCCTTTAGTTTAAATGCTGCTGTACGCAATCAAGTGGAAACATTTGTGTTGATTTCAACGGACAAAGCGGTCCGTCCTACCAATGTGATGGGGGCAACCAAGCGTATGGCGGAGTTGTATTGTCAAGCAATGGCAGGAGCTCAAGATCACACTCAGGTGAGTATCGTGCGTTTTGGCAATGTGCTCGGTTCATCGGGTTCGGTTGTTCCGCTCTTCAAGCAACAGATTGCGAAGGGTGGTCCAATTACAGTGACGCATCCTGAAGTTACACGATACTTTATGACCATTCCAGAAGCTTCTCAATTGGTGATTCAAGCTGGCGCTTTAGGTGAGGGTGGAGATGTATTCTTGTTGGATATGGGAGAGCCAGTCCGTATTCAAGATTTGGCGCGACAAATGATTTCACTCAGTGGATTAACCGTCCGTGAAGAAGGATCACAAACAGGTGATATTGCGATTCAGTATTCAGGCTTACGTCCAGGTGAAAAGTTATATGAAGAACTATTGATCGATCAAGAAGATACACAGATTACCGAGCATAGTCGCATTCTAAGATCGTTTGAAAAATCGTATCCTTTAGACGAAATTTTACCTGTATTTGACCGTTTCTATGATTTAACCGCAACACATGAAGATGTTGATTGGGTGTTAACTCAACTAGAATACTATGTAGATGGATATCAACGCGGTGCCGAAATTCGCGTTAACTAAAATAATTGCAAATTGACATTTGCAATTATCAAAATTTTGAAGAGTTGTATTATGTCAATTAAGAAAGCAGTTTTGCCTGTAGCTGGTCTTGGTACACGTTTTTTACCTGCGAGCAAATCGATTCCTAAAGAAATGGTGACTGTGGTTGATCGTCCTGCGATTGAATATGTGGTCAAAGAAGCGATTGCTGCGGGCATCGAACAAATTATTTTAGTCACTCATGCTTCAAAAGGATCGATTGAAAATTATTTTGATCGTAGTTTTGAGCTGGAAACCACCTTAGAACAAAAAAAGAAATTTGATTTACTGAAAGAAATTACCGAAATTTTGCCCGCGCATGTCAGTGTGATCAGTGTGCGTCAGCCACAACCCTTAGGTTTAGGGCATGCTGTGCTTTGTGCAAAAGATGTGGTAGGCGATGATGATTTTGCCGTACTTCTTCCTGATGTTTTGGTAAAAGATACCGCTGAAACCAATGACTTGAGCTTGATGATTCAGCGATATAACGAATCACAAGCATCACAAATTATGGTTGAAGCTGTCCCTGAACAGATGGTCGATCAATATGGGATTGTGGATGTGGCTGAGTCACCGTTTGAGGGACAAAGTATCCAAATGCAAGGAATTGTTGAAAAACCTGCAGTGGGTACTGCACCATCGAATTTATCTGTGGTAGGACGTTATATTTTGCCTGCGAAAATCATGCAATTGCTTGAGCAAACACCAAAAGGTGCGGGCAATGAAATCCAACTGACCGATGCGATCGCGATGCTTCAACAAACAGACGTGGTAGAAGCCTATCGTATGAAAGGTCAAACCTTTGACTGTGGAAGTAAACTGGGTTATTTAAAAGCGATATTGCATTACGGTATGGATCACCCAAGTTTAGGTGAAGCTTTTAAAGTCATGATTAAAGACTTAAAACTTTAAAACGAGCATCGCTATGAATATTGCAGTATTTGGTCAGACCTTGTATGCAGGGGTTATGGCAGCATTGTTGGCTGAATACGGCCATCAAGTCTTCTGGTGTGATCTTTTAAAAAAACCAGCATCGGAACAGGTGTATGCTCAGGATCAATCTGTACAACAGTTGCTTGAGAAATTACATCAGTCTGGTGCAATAAAATACTGCACATTTGCAGCGATTCCCCTGGATGTGGATGCCTATTTTTTTAGTTTTAATCCGACTGAACAATTGCAAGGCATTGAAATACTCAAAGCCCTTAAACAACGCACAATCAGTCATCCTAAATTAATGATTAATGCATCTACATTAGGTTTACATGGCACTCAAAAGTTTGCTGAACTATTGCCTGAAGATGATTGGGTCTATGTACCCGATGTGATCCAAGAGGGCAATGCATTACGTAGCCTGACGCAAACCTCACAACTGGTCGTTGGTTGTGAGAGTGATCGTGCTAAGCATGTACTACAAGAGTTATTACGACCGCTCTTTCCACGTGAGCAACAATATTTATTTATGCCAGTGTTAGATGCGGAATTTACCAAGTTAAGTGTATCTGGCATGCTGGCAACCAGAATCAGCTATATCAATGATTTAGCTGTGGTCGCCGAGAAATTAGGCATCGATATCGAGCATGTACGCCAAGGCTTAGCGGCAGATAGTCGTATTGGTCCTTCTTATTTATATCCAGGTGCAGGGTTTGGTGGGGAAAATTTCTCGCATGATGTACAGACATTGGCCAGTACTGTTTCTGGTACTGGGGCTAAGAGTCAGCTCTTAGCACAAGTCTGGGAGATTAATGAACAACAAAAGGAAATCCTTTTCCGGAAATTATGGAATCATTTTCAGGGGGATCTGAAAGACAAAGTCGTGGCGATTTGGGGGGCTTCTTTTAAAGAAAATACGGCTCGTATTCAACAATCCCCGATTCATGCCATGTTAAAAGCTTTATGGGCACAAGGGGTGATCGTGAAACTTCATGATCCACAAGCCTTGAGCGAAATTGAAAAGGTATATGGTCAGCGCGATGATTTAATTTATTGCCAAGATCAATATGAAGCAGTGGATGATGCGCATGCGCTTTGTATCCTCACCGCGTGGAAACAGTATTGGTGTCCAAACTATCAAATCCTTAAGAAAACCATGCAACATGCTTTAATTTTAGATGGTCGCAATATTTTAAATCCCGAATATGTGAAGTCGCAGGGCTTTGCTTATAAAGGAGTAGGGCGTTAATGGAACAGCCAAATCAGGAATGTAATTCAGTTGCTGTTGAACAAGCGTTTTCTAGTCTCGAGCTTTTAAAAAAACAACTTACACATCAGCATTTACGTGATTTTTTTCAGCAAGATTCTAATCGCTTTCAAAACTGTGCGATTCATTTCGAGCCACTGATTTTTGATTATAGTAAGCAGCGTGTTGATCGCGCTGTGCTGGATGCCTTAGTCAATCTAGCTCAAAGCTGTGACTTATCGGGTTGGATTAAGCGCTTATTTTCTGAAGAGCGGATCAACTACACTGAAAGTCGAGCAGCCATGCATTGGGCATTACGTTTGCCGCAAGATCATGCTGGACATTCACAGATCGCAAATCAAGTGCATCAGCAACTTGATCGTATGTATGCGTTGGTTGAGAAGATACATATGGGGCAGTATCGTGGTGCATCAGGTGAAGTGATTCAAGATGTTGTCAATATTGGGGTGGGGGGATCGGATCTGGGTCCACTGATGGTCAGCCATGCGCTCTCGGATTTTAAGCAAACCACTCAAAAACCATTGAATGTGCATTTCGTATCGACCATGGATGGAAGTCAGCTGTCTGACTTATTACACAAACTTCGTCCTGAAACGACGTTGTTCATTATCTCTTCCAAGTCATTTGGCACCATTGATACCTTATCCAATGCACAAACGGCGCGCTTGTGGCTCGAAAAAGCATTGGGTGAAGAGCTTGCTATTCTAAAACACCATTTTATTGGGGTGTCAACCAAGCCTGAGAAAATGACCGAATGGGGAATTTCCAATGAAAATCAACTGCTCCTTTGGGATTGGGTAGGTGGTCGTTATTCACTGTGGTCATGTATTGGTTTGCCTATTGCTTTAAGTATTGGCGTAGAGGGGTTCAAGCAACTGCTCGCAGGGGCCTATGCAATTGACCAGCATTTTCAAAGCACCGCTTTTTCACACAATATTCCTGTGTTGATGGGATTGTTGGGAGTATGGAATAGTAACTTTCTGGCAATGAAAACTCATGCAGTTTTACCCTACGATGGACGACTCAAATATTTTGCTGCGTATTTGCAACAATTGGAAATGGAGTCTAACGGTAAATCTGTGCAACGCAATGGTGAGAAGACTGCGTTAGATACCTGCCCGATTGTATGGGGTGAAGTCGGCCCCAATGCGCAACATGCTTTTTATCAGTTACTGCATCAGGGTACACAGGCGGTCAGTAGTGATTTTATAGCGCCTATCAAACGTTATAATGGTGACCAATATACCTATGTAGATAATGCCGAGGCGCTTAAGCAACAGCATTATCTCGCATTATCCAATTGTTTGGCGCAGTCACGATTATTAGCTTTTGGCAATGATGCTTTAAATCATCAAGAACTTGAGGGATTGCCGCTCTATAAACAATATGAAGGTAATCAGCCCAGCACGACAATATTAATGAATGAGCTCAATCCTTATAGTTTGGGTATGTTGATAGCTTTGTATGAGCATAAAGTGTTTGTGCAATCTGTCATTTGGAATATTAATCCTTTTGACCAATGGGGGGTTGAAAAGGGTAAAGAAATTGCCAATCAACTCTTGCCGATTCTAAATGGTGAACAAAATGATTTGTCCAAGCTTGATGCGTCGACACAAGGTTTAATACAAATATTGATGGGAAAAGACAATGCCTAAAGTATTAGTGACGGGTGGTGCTGGTTATATTGGTTCGCATACCTGTGTTGAATTGCTCAATGCAGGGCACGAGGTTGTGGTTCTTGATAATTTATCGAATAGCTCACCAGAATCTTTGAATCGGGTTCAAGCTTTTACGTCTAAATCTTTAGATTTTGTCCAGGGTGATATTCTTGATCAAGCGATTTTGGATCAAATTTTCCAAGATCATCAGATTGACGCTGTGATTCATTTCGCAGGCTTGAAAGCGGTAGGTGAAAGTCAGCAAATCCCATTGAAGTATTTCGAGAATAATATTTCTGGCTCGATTAGCTTAGTCAAAGCGATGGAACGCGCCCATGTCTTTAATTTGGTGTTTAGTTCTTCTGCAACGGTTTATGGTGAGTCAAATCCATCACCGTATCAAGAAGATATGCCGCTAAGTATGCCCAATAATAATTATGGCTATACAAAGATGGCTGTAGAGCAAATCTTAGAGAAAACGGCCATATCAGATGGTCGTTGGTCAATTGCGTTACTCCGTTATTTTAATCCTGTTGGCGCACACAAGAGTGGACAGATTGGTGAAGATCCACAAGGCATTCCGAATAATTTAATGCCTTTTGTTACACAGGTTGCAGTCGGGCGACGTGACAAACTTTCGATTTTTGGCTCAGATTATCCGACTACTGATGGTACATGTGAGCGAGATTTTATTCATGTGGTCGATTTGGCCAAAGCGCATGTGCTAGCGATTGAAAATCGGTTAAATGCTCAAGGATGTCGAGCATGGAATATTGGTACAGGTGTGCCAGTTTCTGTTTTAGAAGTAGTTAAAACTTTTGAGGCAGTGAATGGGGTTAAAATTCCATACGAGTTTGTAGAGAAAAGAGCAGGGGATTTACCTTGCTTTTATGCAGATAGTTCACGAGCATTTAACGAGCTGGGCTGGTCTGCACAATATGAGCTTGAAGATATGTTGGCAGATAGCTGGAATTGGCAAAAACAAAATCCAAACGGTTATCGTGAATAAAAAATGGAGCGTTACAACGCTCCATTTTTTATGCGGTTTTAAGCTTGAATGAGTTGAGTGAGCTCATCGACATAAGCTTGCATCGGCTTCGGATTTTTGTCTTTACGGCTTTCAATATTTAAACGGAGTAAAGGCTCTGTATTTGAAGCACGTACATTTAAACGCCAAGCACCAAAATCTAAACTGACGCCATCCGTTTCATCAATTTTGGGTTTTTGGTCAGCAAAATGATCAAAGATGTTTTGAATGGTTTCTTTTGTATCCGCAACTTTAAAGTTAATCTCGCCAGAACAAGGGAACTTTTCAATCATTTCCTCAACCAGAGCAGAGAGTGGTTTTGCCGTTTCAGAGACAACTGAGATTGCTAATAACCATGGAATCATGCCACTGTCGCAATAGGCAAAATCACGGAAGTAGTGGTGCGCTGACATTTCACCACCATACACTGCATTGTGTTCACGCATTTTATCTTTAATGAAAGAGTGGCCTGATTTCGATTGCACAGCTTCGCCTTGATATTGTTCAACGATATCGAAGGTATTCCACACCAAGCGCGGATCATGCACAATTTTTTCGCCTTTTTGTTTCAGCAAAAATGCTTGTGCCAAGAGACCGACGATGTAATAACCTTCAATAAATTGACCTTTTTCATCAAAAAGGAAACAACGGTCAAAGTCACCATCCCACGCGATGCCCATGTCAGCATGATGTTGCAGTACAGCATTGGAGGTACTTGCACGGTTTTCGACTAGGATGGGGTTGGGAATACCATTTGGAAAGTTGCCATCTGCTTCATGGTGAATTTTGATGAATTCAACTGGAATATTCAGGGTTTTAAATTTTTCTTCGATCGCATCGATCACATGACCTGCAGCACCATTCCCCGCATTGACCACGAGTTTTAAAGGTTTGATTTTTGTAGGGTCAATATAGGTCATCAAATGATCAATAAATTCAGGCAAGATATTATATTGTTGAGTTGTACCTTTGATTTCGACTTCTTTAAACTGATTTTTTTCAGCAAGAAGTTGAATATCTTTTAAACCCGAGTCTGCTCCAATCGGACGAGCATTTTCACGTACAAGCTTCATGCCGTTATAGTCCATTGGGTTATGGCTGGCTGTTATTTCGATCCCGCCTTGCACATCAAGATGGAATGCACCGAAATAAACTTCCTCAGTCCCAGTCATGCCTAAATCTAAAACATCAACGCCCGCATCATTCAGGCCATTGATGGTAGCTTGTTTAAGTGCTTCACTGGTTAAGCGAACATCGCAACCGACTACCACTTTTTGAGGTTGATAAATTTCGCCATAAGCACGTCCAACACGGTATGCGATATCTTCATTGAGTTCTGTGCCCAATTTTCCGCGGATATCATAGGCTTTGAAACAGGTTAATTTTTCCATGTTAAGGTTCTAATCTATTGAGCAAATTGAATACGAAAATTATAGCGATTTTATGTAAGTCAGGCATGGGTTGAGATGAAAAATTACATTTAAATTCAGTAAATTAATTTACTTTATAATGCTTATTTTTGATTGTAAGTAAAGCAGCACTCATAAGTGGATGAATTTTTTTGGAAAAGTGCAGTAAAAGTTTATTGGTTATAAAAAATTTTAATAATGAAAAAAGCCCTGATTAATATCAGGGCTTTTTTGAATCTGGAGCGGGAAAGGAGACTCGAACTCCCGACCCCAACCTTGGCAAGGTTATGCTCTACCAACTGAGCTATTCCCGCGGAGTCTATCAATTTTTTAAGTGAAAAAACTGAATGAAAAAATTTTGAGCGGGAAAGGAGACTCGAACTCCCGACCCCAACCTTGGCAAGGTTATGCTCTACCAACTGAGCTATTCCCGCATGCCGTGTATAATACAGCATGAAAAATCAGGGTCAACAACTTTATAAAAAAATATCGTGTGATTGAATAAAATTAAAGCATTTCAATGTATTTCGCTTAATTTTTGATAGGTCTTAAGCTCAAGATCAAAGTGCAACTCTCCAATGGCGGTGTGGTTTATTTACTTTTTATTCTAAAACTTCACGGTATACTGCTGGCAACCAATGAATGCGAGTGGAATGTAAGCATGACTTTAGAGCAACAATTAATTGAACGTTTACAACAATTGTCTCCTGTGCACTTGGACGTGGTGAATGAGTCATCAGGTCATGGTGGCTATTTCCCTGGTAAAGAATCGCATTTTAAAGTCACTGTTGTAAGTGAAGTGTTTCAAGGCTTACGTTTAGTACAACGCCATCAAAAAGTATATGCACTGGCGGGTGACCTATTGAGTCCAGGAAAGATTCATGCTTTGGCGATTCATGCTTATGTGCCAACTGAATGGACTGGTCAAGCGCCAAATAGTCCTGAATGTGCACATGCACCGAAAGCTTAAATTTTAAAAGTAGGAGAGTGGCTGAAATGGATACACACTTAGTCATTAAAATCGTGCATATGTCGAGTTTGCTCTTGTTGATCATTGCGGTATTAGCACGTGCGACAACTTTATATTTTGGCGTCGAAAATCAACAACCCAATCCGAAAGGACGTAAGGCTTATGTTGCGCTTCAACATTTGGTATTTACTTTGGTCATTGGGACAGGCTTGATTTTATTGTTTTTGAATAATTTTCAAGTTCAACCTTGGTTCTATGCCAAAGTGGTCTTAGTGATCGTAATGTTATCTTCATTAATTAAAGCATATCGCCAAGATGCGTCTGTACTGTTAATTCAACGTCGTGCGGGGGTATTGATTAGTTGTGTCGCATTTATGGCCATTATCGGCATTGTGATGATTAAGCCAACTTTCGGTTAATTGTTAGACACAATCGCTTAGGCTCTCACCCCTCTAGGTTAAACTTGATTCATAGAATGAATTGAGCCTAGAGGGAATGATGCGTACACGTGTGGTGTTTAATCAAAAAGGTGGCGTTGGTAAATCCAGTATTACGGTAAACTTGGCTGCATTGAGTGCACATCAGGGTTTTAAGACGCTTGTCATTGACCTCGATCCTCAGGCCAATTCTAGTCAGTATCTATTGGGGGATGATGCGACTTATAATGCCGACAAACCTGCACTAGAACCCAATATTGAAAATTTTTTCGAAGATGTATTGGCGAATCAGTCCAGCAAAGGTTTGATTGGTCAAGCCATTGGAAATTTGCTCAAAAATAAAAATAAAGGCTTAGAAGCTTATATACATCAGTCACCATTCCCATCTCTCGATGTTTTGCCGGCAAGTCCCTCGCTTGGTGCTTTAGAACATAGCCTAGAATCCAAACATAAAATTTATAAGCTGCGTGACGCGATTCAGCATCTAGCAGGGACTTATGATCGGATCTATATCGATACACCGCCTGCATTTAATTTTTTTACTTTGTCTGCATTAATTGCAGCAGACCGAGTGTTGATTCCATTCGATTGTGATGTCTTTTCTAAGCGTGCTTTAAAAACGTTGATCGAAAACATTATGGAAACTCAAGATGATCATAATGATCGATTGGAAATTGAAGGTATCGTCGTTAACCAGTTTCAAGCGCAAGCAAAACTTCCTCGTGAAGTGGTACAGCAGCTCAGAGATGAGCAACTACCTGTGCTCAATGCGATGTTGCCACCGTCGGTATTGATGAAAGAGTCTCATCATAAAAATATGCCGTTAATCTATTTAAATACAGATCATAAATTGACGCAGGCCTACCAATCATTGTTCAATGAAATCGAGAATAAATAAGATTTGAGAAGTGTATGAACTCACGCGCGATGAAAATGGTCATGCAACTTAGTGCAGTCAGTACGGTTGCTGTATTGATGACTGCTTGTGCGACGACGGTTAAACCGAGTTATGTTTCTCCGACGCAATATCAAGCATTGAATTGTGTACAACTTGGTGCTGAATTCAATCGTATTCAGCAGTACATCAATAATGGTGTACAACCGCCTAAACGTACAGGTGTTGGCGTTGGTCTAGGTGTTGGTGGTGGCTGGGGTCGTGGCGGTTGGGGCTTTGGTCCTTCAGTTTCCGTCAATATGGGACAGTCATCAAATACCAAAAATACTGAATTGTCGCGATTATATGGTGAGCAAGATGCGATCTCACAAGCGGCAACATTTAAAAATTGTCCTTATGTTCCTAAGCGTCAACAGCAAGCTCAGTAATTTAAAAGGGCTGTTCAATCTGAGCTTGAGCAGCTTTTTTTTAGCAAAATGTTTCAATGTAAATTTATTAAAATCAACTCTTTAGAAAATTATTAACTGAAAATAGACGCGACATTCAGCATTCCTTCACTTTAAAAACTTGTCTTTAAATTCGTTTTTCGTTTAAGGTGTGCCTCCTCTAAATCTCTGATTTCAATCTATGGTAGAAAGTTGGCTTTATATTTTTGCAGTGTTCGCGGTATTACTTATTCCCGGTCCAACCAATGCATTATTGGCTAGCGCAGCACATCACCATGGTGTATTAAAAGCATTTTATTTCGTACCTCTTGAATTACTGGGTTATATCTACGGCATTAGCATTTGGGCACTGTTGGTGCATTTAACCCTACCAATTTGGCCAATGCTGATTCATATCTTACATTTGGTGAGTGCAGTTTATGTGATTTGGATGGCTTTTCATTTATGGAAAGCTTCACATCTTAAGCAATTGAGCCAAAAAAACATTCGAATGAGTCGCAGTCATCTTTTTAAATCGACACTGAAAAATCCAAAATCTATTTTGTTTGCAGTTGGTATTTTTCCAGCATGGACTTGGGATTCTTTTCAAAACTATTTTTTAGTTTTGGGTGTATTCACCTTATGTTTAATTCCATGTGCTTTATTTTGGATGTATTTTGGTCGTAAAGTCTTGGCAGGGAATCAGACGGTGGTCAGTGCAGATCGCTTATACAAAGGTTCTGCCATGTTACTTATGCTCAGTATGTTGCCTGTCATTATTGGATTTTTCTAAGCCATTCTAAATTTTGCACTGATAAAAAAAGCAGATTCTTGGTGGAGAATCTGCTTTTTGAAGCCTAAGATCATTACATCATTTCGGGATTTTTCTTTGGAAAAAACTTGTGGCGAATAAAGCCAATGATCCCCGGCAATACGCTCAGAATAATGATTCCGAAAATTAAATGGGTGAAATTATCTTTCACGATCGGCATATTACCGAACAAATAACCCAAAGTGATAAACGAAGAAATCCACAAGAAAGCACCAACGACATTATAAGTAATGAAGTATTTGTAGTTCATGCTTCCTGCACCAGCGACAAAGGGTGCAAATGTACGTGCGAATGGGACAAAACGCGCAAAAATAATGGTTTTACCGCCGTGTTTTTCGAAGAATTTTTGCGTATAAACCAAATGTTTTTTATTGATAAATCGAGATTCAATTTCAAAAACGCGTGGTCCGATATATTTTCCAATATGATAATTTAAGGTATCACCCATTACTGCCGCAGTGAATAACAACACGCCCAAGAGCCACGGATCCATTGCACCTGTTGAGGCTGCTAAAGCACCTGCTGCAAACAGTAAACTGTCCCCGGGTAGAAAAGGCATGACCACCAAGCCCGTTTCTACGAAAATAATCAGGAATAAAATTCCGTAAATCCAAATGCCATAATTGGTAATAAATTCAAGTAGATGATCATCTACATGCAGAATAAAATCGATTAAATCCATGAGGGGTGAACTGAGCAAAAATGTGTTCAAATGCTAACAGCCATCGGCGCTAATGTCAGTAGTCAATTGATTTAAATTATAGGTGAATTATTGTTCTTATTATGCAACGCTGATTCTTTATATTGATTATTTATCCTAAAAATAAAAGCTACTAATCTAAGGTCATTACCAAAAACAAAACATAGATAGGTCAACCCAATGTTTAATCCAAATCAAGTGATTCAAAAAATTGTTACTCAACCCACAGTGCATGCAACTTTAACCCTCGTCGCACGTGTCCTTTTAGCATATATCTTTATCGTGGCGGGGTGGGGAAAACTCGCAGGTTATAGCGCGACAGTTGGATATATGGAAGCGATGGGTGTGCCAGGTGCATTATTGCCAATAACCATTTTGGTTGAACTGGGTGGAGGCTTAGCACTGTTGTTTGGGGTGCAAGCACGATTATTCGCAGCAGCTTTAGCTGGTTTCAGTTTAGTTACCGCATTTCTTTTTCATGGTACACCTGAAGATTCGATACATTTCATGAAAAACTTTGCTATGGCGGGTGGTCTAATCTTTCTCGTATTGCATGGTGCAGGTCAATGGAGTGTGGATCAGCGTTTTGAAAAATAAATGACGAATACGCAATGCAGGTGAAATGAGACAATTATTCGCCTGCTGCATCGTGATCTGAATGTAACTCCAAGGCTTATATGATCAAAGCAATCAACTGAAATTATTGAATAAAAAGACAATAGATCTCTTTCATAAATCAAAAAAAGATCTATCCCTTGCTGATTATTCGTACCGAATAATTTTAAATATTCATGCATAATTTGCGAATGAAATACATCGACTCAAAGAAGCTTTCTGAAACACAGTTTAAGCGATATACAGGCATCTCATGGTCAACCTTTGATTTAATGGCTGAACAGCTAAAAATGCTTGTACCTGCTAAAGGTAG
>NZ_VPDP01000018.1:0-49461 GCF_013417635.1 Acinetobacter sp. YH12239
GAGCATTTCGAAATCATTGCAAGTGCTTTTAACCCCATGTTTTATTGAGTGTTCTATTTTTATGCACCATTATGATTCATTAATAATCACATTTACACTTAACCCTATAATATTGAAGCAAAAATATTAATTTAATATTTCTGCTTCTTTTTTTAATCACTATTTCGCTTTTAAAGGTTTTATATTCACACTTAAAATTTTAATAGGATTTTTTGGCACATCTTGATGCATACCAAATCTACCAGTAGGCACTTTTGCAATTTTATCGACAACATCCATGCCTTTAGTTACCTGACCAAACACAGCATAACCAGGATTCATTGGCGCTTTATTTAGAAAATCATTATCCGCAACATTAATGAAAAATTGACTCGTTGCTGAATCAGGTTGGTTTGTACGTGCCATGGCTAAAGTGCCACGGTTATTCTTTAAGCCATTATACGATTCATTCTTGATTGGAGGTCGATTCGCTTTTTCTTTCATCGATACTTCTAATCCCCCACCTTGAATCATGAACCCCGGAATAACCCGATGGAAGATTGTGCCGTTATAAAAATTAGCTTTCGCATAAGTTTCAAAGTTCTTTGCTGAAATCGGAGCTTTATCATTAAACAACTCGATTTCGATATCTCCTGCTGATGTTTTGATTTGCATATGCGTATTTGCTGCCAAAGACAAAGTACTCATCGCCGCAACAGAAGCACCTAACATCATTTTTTTTAACATACGCTATCCTCTTATTGATGTTTTATCTTATCTATTATTCACGAATCAATCGCCAGAAAAGATTCAATTTTTTGTTAAGCATCAAAGTATTTTTATTCGATTACTCTATATAAAGAAAAAATCCTGAGTTTCGTTTGAATCTCAGGATTTGAAAGTAAGGATCTATTAACTATTTTTATCCCAAAATCTTTTAAACTCTTTACTCATTTCAATCAACAATTTTTTAGAACGCCCTGAGACTAGCGTTAGATTAATAAATCCGTGTGTTTGATCTTCAAAATCTTGATACAACACTTTAGTGCCATTTTGACGTAATTTGTGGGCGTAAATTTTGCCTTCATCATGCAATACATCATGTCCCGCTGTAACAACATAAGCTGGTGCCAATTTTTTTAGATTACCGTATGTTGGGGATATTAGTGGATTATCCAAAGCAACTTTATGTCTTGTCGCGTAGTATTCTGTCACATAGTCAATATCGCTGTTGGTTAATACTAAACCATCTTTATACGCAAAGAATGATGGATGACGACTTTTGAAATCTACCGCAGGATATATTAAAAATTGAGCCTGAGGCGCATAACTGGCATTCAATGCACGTTGAGCAACGACAGCACTAATATTACCGCCAGCACTATCTCCTGCTACAGCAATACGATTTTTTAAGATTTTAAAGTGACGGCGATTTTGATATACCCATGCCAAGGCGTCTTCACATGATTGAATCAATGATTGTGGAGAAACTTCTGGCGCTAAAGGATAATCAATACTGATCACTTGTGCTTTTGCATAATTCGCAATGATTCGGCACGCTTCATCATGTGTATTCACACTTCCGACAACAAACCCACCACCATGATAAAACACAATCATTGGTAGTTTTTTATTCGGAGCAGGATGGTAATGTCTGGCAAATACAGTACCACTTTGTAAAGGAAGACGAATGTCTTCTACATATTGAACATGAGTTGATTTATGCGTGATGGATTGGATTTGATTTTCAAATTCTTTTCTTGATTTATCAATATCAGCGCCAATAAAGCCTGATTTTCCTTGTTTCAACTGTGCAGCCATCAAGCATTTTGTAAAACTATCGAGTTGAGGATAGTCATAAGGATAGCCAAGTAACTTCACTAGAGATTCTTGAACGATCTTTGGGAGTCGATCTAATGCACGTCCTGCAGAACCCTGACCATTTTCAAGTAATTGTTGTATTTTTTGATTCACGATTCCGGTCCTTTTAAAAAATCCGTATTCTTCATATTTTCTACACGATCAGCCATTTCATGACTATTTTGTTAACTAAGTCTACTGATCAATATACAAACTTCAATCCCATTTACGCTAATCTGACTATAGCAGTCTTGTCATTGACTATTTAATCCAACATCAGGAATTTTTTGGTTGTCCTGATTCAACATATAAAGGTGAAAGCTATGGCAATAAAAGTAATGATAATGTCATTGGCCACAGCAGTTCTTGCAGTCGGTTGTGTGGCCTTCCCTGATGATGGCCCTTATTATAATGGTAATTATGACCATCGTTATGATCGTGATTATAACCGGGATTATGATCGCAACTATGACCGTCAACGTTGGGAGAGAGAACGCGCACAACGTTTACATCAACAGCGCCTTGAACAAGAAAAGCGCAAACGTGAATATGAACGTCAACGCCAACAACGTGAATTAGCAGATCGACGTCATAAAGAACGTGCTGAGCATGAGCGTCGTAAACAGATCGAACAACGCCGAAAAGAAATTTTAAAACAGCGTCAAGCTGAACGTAATCGTTGGAATCAAGATAATCGTAAAAAAGCGATTGAAGAACAACGTAAGCGCTTAGAACAGGACCGCAAGAAGCGAGAACAAGAACGTCATCATGATCGCCGAGATCGTTAAGCTTCCTTGTATTGAATACAATTGATTTAAAGTTTCCTCACAAACCTAACATTCACATTTGAATGTTAGGTTTTTTTAAGTGTTGTGATTCTAAAAATAGACAGTAAAGGCATCCTATTTACTCTCTATTCTCTGCATTTTCCTTAAACTTTAACCCATTATAAGCAGTGTAAATGAATTAAAATTTATAGCATTTTACTCAACCACTTGAGGGGCTTCTGCACCTTCAGCTGGAACAGCTTGAATTGGTTCAGCAGACTCCACACTTGGATCAGCTTGTACAGCTACACCATTTTGAGTATCTATTTCACCATTTGTCGCTTGCGCTATTGACGTATCTGTTTGTGTAGTCGGTTGAGTCGCTTGAGCATTTTCAGAAGATTGGTTTGAAGTACAACCGACAGTAGCAAAACCAATAGCTGCAAATGCTAGTGAAATGAGACCTAATTTTTTCATTGTTTAATTCCTTACTTGAAACATTCAAAGTCAGAGTTAACTTTGAAGGCTTATCATTCCTGACTTTTTTATTTCATGCGTCAGTTCTTGGTTCAAGTTTCGATGACTTCAGGTTGAACTTATGAAAAAAATGTAAAGAAAATGCAATTCAACTTAAATAGTTGAATACACCTCCTAAGCCATTTGTTTAATTTATTTTTTAGTGAAAATGTGGCGCGATATGAGTCATTTTTGAATGTGACTGAATCACAGTGTGGCTACACGTTATATCGGTTGCTTAACATTGTTATTCAGATATCGATAAGCAAAAAAAAACTCATCCAAGGAGGTTGGATGAGCTATTAAAAAGCAAAAACAAAAATAAATAGAAACTACAGCGTTAGTATCTGGTTAAAGATAATACAGATTCGATTCTTTAAAAGGAAAGACTTGTTTTATCTGAATCTATAGATTTTATATATAAAATCTATACAAAATCAGTTTTTTTATGATCACTCTTCAAGTTGTTCCCTCTTTATTTTAGGGGCTTCTGATTTCTCTAACATCATTAGAAATTTTTAATTCCTTGTTCTAAAGATGAATTCAGTAGAAATAAACATCGTTTAAGCTTGAATTATTTATAGTCGCCCACATTACCTTTGTATTGATGAATTACACACGCATGGCAGTTCAGATTAACGCAGTTAACACTGGTGCCAAAGGACTGTACATGTTTAAAAACCCATTTAAGCGGAGATCTTCCATGGCAAATGAGCAAAATGAACAAACTCAGGACGTTCAAACGGAACAAACTGAACAGCAAGTTGAAAATCAACAAGCTGAAGTTGAAGTTTCTGTAGAAGACCTTCAAGCGCAAATCGCAACGCTGACTGAAAACTTAAAATATGAAAAAGCAGTTGCTGCAAATGCGAAGTATGAAGCAGAAAAAACCAAAGAACGTTTAGAGCGTGAAGCGGATACTGCGAAAAAATTTGCTTTAGAGAAATTTGCAAAAGAATTATTGGATTCAGTTGACAACCTTGAACGTGCAATTGCTGCTGCAGGTGATGAAAAAACTCCTTTATCAGAAGGTGTAGAACTCACACTGAAGTCATTGTTAGCAACATTAGAGAAATTTGGTGTTGTGGCAGTAGATACTGAAAATGGTTTTAATGCTGATTTGCATCAAGCAGTGGGTATTGCTCCAGATGCAAAAGCGGGTGAGATTGGTACGGTACTTCAAAAAGGTTACACCCTTTCTGGCCGTTTACTTCGTCCTGCAATGGTCATGGTAGGCCAATAAGTCAAGAAATACGGGAGTTTGTAAAAATTTTTTAAGTTTTTAACTTGAAAAATAATGAATGGCTCTCATATCGGATAACAAGTGAAAGATCACAACAAAATTTTCGAGGAACACATCAATGGCTAAAATTATTGGTATTGACTTAGGTACTACAAACTCATGTGTTGCAGTACTTGAAGGCGATAAAGTTAAAGTAATCGACAACGCTGAAGGCGCTCGTACAACTCCGTCTATTATTGCGTATAAAGATGGTGAGATCCTTGTTGGTCAATCAGCTAAACGTCAAGCGGTAACAAACCCGAAAAATACATTATTCGCGATCAAACGTTTGATTGGTCGTCGTTACGAAGATCAAGCAGTTCAAAAAGATATTGGTCTTGTACCTTACAAAATCATCAAAGCTGACAACGGTGATGCTTGGGTTGATGTAAACGACAAAAAACTTGCACCACAACAAATCTCTGCAGAAGTTCTTAAGAAAATGAAGAAAACTGCGGAAGATTACTTAGGTGAAACAGTTACTGAAGCGGTAGTCACTGTTCCTGCATACTTCAACGATGCTCAACGTCAAGCAACGAAAGATGCTGGTAAAATTGCTGGTTTAGATGTTAAACGTATCATCAACGAACCAACAGCTGCAGCGCTTGCGTTCGGTATGGACAAGAAAGAAGGCGACCGTAAAGTTGCTGTATACGACTTGGGTGGTGGTACTTTCGACGTTTCAATCATCGAAATTGCGGACCTAGATGGCGACCAACAAATCGAAGTATTGTCTACAAACGGTGATACATTCCTTGGTGGTGAAGACTTCGATAACGCTTTAATTGAATACTTGGTTGAAGAATTCAAAAAAGAGCAAAGTGTTAACTTGAAGCAAGATCCACTTGCATTACAACGTTTGAAAGAAGCTGCTGAAAAAGCAAAAATCGAGCTTTCTTCTTCGAATGCAACTGAAATTAACCTTCCGTACATCACTGCTGATGCGACTGGTCCTAAACACTTAGTGATCAACGTAACACGTGCGAAATTAGAAGGTTTAGTTGCTGACCTAGTTGCGCGTACAATTGAGCCTTGTCGTATTGCGCTTAAAGATGCAGGTTTATCAACTTCTGATATCTCTGACGTGATCTTGGTTGGTGGTCAGTCTCGTATGCCACTTGTACAACAAAAAGTACAAGAGTTCTTCGGTAAAGAGCCACGTAAAGACGTGAACCCTGACGAAGCTGTGGCAATGGGTGCTGCGATCCAAGGTGCTGTACTTTCAGGTGATAAGAACGACGTTCTTTTACTTGACGTAACACCGTTGACACTTGGTATTGAAACAATGGGTGGCGTGTTAACTCCAATCATCGAGAAAAACACAACAATCCCTGCGAAAAAATCACAAGTGTTCTCTACAGCTGCTGATAACCAGCCTGCAGTAGACATTTCGGTTTACCAAGGTGAACGTAAAATGGCTCAACAAAACAAATTGTTGGGTAACTTCCAATTGGGCGATATCCCACCTGCTCCACGTGGTGTGCCACAAATTGAAGTATCGTTCGACATCAACGCTGATGGTATCTTGAAAGTATCTGCGAAAGACAAGAGCACTGGTAAAGAGCAATCAATTCAAATTAAAGCAAACTCAGGTTTGAGCGATGCTGAAATTGAAGCGATGATCAAAGATGCTGAAGCGAATGCGGAAGAAGACCGTAAGTTCGAAGAATTAGCAAAAGCGCGTAACGAAGCTGATGCATTAGTTTCTTCTGCTCAAAAAGCAGTAAAAGACCTTGGCGAACAAGTAACTGCTGATGAAAAAACTGCGGTTGAAACTGCTGTTTCAGAACTTGAAGCTGCAACCAAAGAAAATGATGTTGACGCGATCAAAGCGAAGACTGAAGCACTTCAAAACATCATCATGCCAATCACTCAACGTGCTTATGAAGCTGCGCAGGGTGCTCAAGGTGGTGCGCAAGGTTTTGATCCAAATGCATTCCAAGGTGATGCTGCTGGTCAACAACAAAAAGCGGACGACGGTGTTGTAGATGCTGAGTTCACTGAAGTTAAAGATGACAAAAAATAATTTGTCGCTTTAAATAAAAGACCGCGCGAAAGCGCGGTTTTTTATTGACCTCTTTGAATTTTTAAATGATTATCAGATATTTGTATCTTGCATTGCAGGCATTATAATTTCTTTCACACAAGATGCTCTAGACGTATTAAGCACAAACTGAACGGCAGCAACTACATCAGACATAGGAATTAAAGATTCGTCTGTTTCTTTTAGGACAGATTCAGTAGTTGTATGTAGATCAAAATCAGATGCTAAATATCCAAGATTTAACACCGTAACCCCTATTCGATCCTTTCGTATCAACTCTCTTAAGGCATGAGAAATTCCACGTAATGCAAATTTGGTAGCTGAAAACACTATTTCTTTTCCATTGTGATTGTCTAGACCCCATGTTGAACCAATGAGGATCACTTTGGCATGATCTGATTTCTTTAAATTTTCCAAAATGGATTGTATAGATAAAATACAACTGGTGATATTTGTATTGATGATCGTTTGAATTTCTAATGCTGAGATTGATGAAAAATCATAGTCATGCGTAAAAGCATCTTGCTCCCAAACACCTACATTATAAATAAATACATCTAATGCTTTATCTCCAATTACGTCTTTAATTTTCTTGCATGCTTGGACAGGATAAGCTAAATCAGTTTGAATCCACTCAATCTGGCGTGGTAGTTGTGGGGTTGAGCGTGATATTCCATAGATTAAATCATCATCATTTGGAACTAAAGTAGCTAACGCTTTTCCTAGACCATAACTGATACCATGAATTAAAAAAGTTTTATTGATTGATGATGGCACTGTCGTTTTTCCAATTTTGTTATTAGATTTCTTATGATCAAATCTCAAGTTAGCTTGAGGTCAAGTTGAATTAAAAACACAAATAAAATAGAAAAATTAAAATGACAGTTTTTATGACGATGACCAAAATAACCTGCCTATTTTAATAAAAAAGCCCAATCTACATTGGGCTTTTTATCACGAATTACTCATCAAACGAACTTTCTAACTCTTCAAGTTCCATCATCAATTCAAGCATTTTTTCTTCTGCTTGTGCTAATTTTCCTTTTAGTTCCGTTTGTTCATTCATCAATTTTAAAAGATCATCTTTCCGAGACGCATCATAAAGTGATGCATCCCCTAAAGCATCCTCAATTTGAACTAAACGTGGTTGAATCTTTGCAATCTCAGCTTCCAGTTTTTCAATATTTTTACGAATTGGTCGGCTCATTTCACGGCGACGCGCAGCTTCTTTACGCTGTGCTTCTTTATCTACTTTAGAAACTACAGGTTTATCGATCACTTGAGATTTTACTGGCTCAGGTGCTTGTTGCCCTTGCTTCATCAACTCTGCACGTGCTTGACGTAACCAGTCTGCATAAGTGACCAGATCACCTTCAAACTCACGACATTTACCGTTATGCACTAGGAGTAATTCATCACAGACACTTGCAATCAATTGACGTTCATGTGACACCAGTACCACTGCCCCTTCAAAGTCTTGTAGTGCCATAGTTAATGCATGACGCATATCCAAGTCTAAATGGTTGGTCGGTTCATCTAGAATTAAAACATTTGGACGCTGCCAGACAATCAAAGCCAATGCTAAACGTGCACGCTCACCCCCTGAGAAGCTTTCACACGGCGTATCCATACGCTCACCAGAGAAGCCAAAACTCCCTAAGAATGCGCGTAAAGTGGCTTCACTAATCTTTTTATCTGCAATACGAGATAACTGCAACATTGGACTCGCATTACCATCTAATGCATCCATTTGATGTTGGGCAAAATAACCAATATTAAGTAGTTCAGATGCTTTACGTTGACCTTGGATTAAAGGTAAATCACCCACCAATGATTTAATTAATGTGGACTTACCTGCACCATTCATACCCAGCAGACCGATACGGCTGTTTGGCGTGATTTGTAGTTTCACATTGGTCACAATCAGTTTGTCGCCATAACCAATATCAGCACTATCCAGTTGTAACAAAGGAGAACTCATTTTGGTCGGTTCACGGAAGCTAA
Source organism: Acinetobacter sp. YH12239 (assembly GCF_013417635.1). Taxonomy (NCBI): domain Bacteria; kingdom Pseudomonadati; phylum Pseudomonadota; class Gammaproteobacteria; order Moraxellales; family Moraxellaceae; genus Acinetobacter; species Acinetobacter sp. YH12239. The sequence goes on from NZ_VPDP01000018.1 coordinate 8,453, forward strand.
AGGTAAATGGCGTATCGACATGCGCAGCAGAAAGCTCTTGCATTCGTTCAAGCTGTTTAATACGGCTTTGTGCCTGTTTTGCTTTGGTTGCCTTAGCTTTAAAACGATCAATATATTTTTGCAGATGTGCACGTAGCTCAAGCTGTTTCTCATAGGCTTGTTGTTGCTGAGCTAAACGTTCACTTCGGGTACGTTCAAAGGTTGAATAGTTACCGGTATAAAGCGTTAGTTCTTGGTTTTCGATATGTAAAATATGGTCGGTAATGGCATCCAAGAAATCACGGTCATGCGAAATCAGTACCAATGTGCCTTCATATGCTTTCAACCAGTCTTCTAACCATAAAATAGCATCTAAATCTAAATGGTTCGTCGGTTCATCAAGTAAGAGTAAATCTGAACGACTCATCAAAGTACGCGCAAGATTTAAACGCATACGCCATCCACCAGAGAAACTTTTTACACTAAGTTCTGACTGATGTTCAAAGAAGCCTAGGCCAGCCATCAGTTGTGATGCTTTAGACGGCGCTGAATAGCCACTAATTTCATCAAAACGACCATATAAATTTGCCAAATCTTGATCAGACAATCCGTCAGGATGCTCAAGTTTGTGTTGGATATCCCAATACTCTTCATCACCGGATAGAACGAAATCAATCGCTTTCATATCCAGCGCTTTAATCTCTTGCGCCATATGCGCCACTGTCCAAACCGATGGTCGTGTCAATGAGCCACCATCTGATTCCATGCCCCCAAGTAATGCTGAAAACAACGTCGATTTTCCTGCACCATTGACACCTGTTAAACCAATCTTCCAACCAGGGTGAAGTTGCATAGACGCTTTTTCAAATAAAATGCGACCGCCGCGGCGAATGGTAAGTTGGTCTAACTGAATCATAGATATTCAAACAAATAAGTATTGGATGGCGCATTTTAATGGATTTCAACCAGAACAACCAAAAATTAATCCATCTTTCATCTTCATTTCATTCTTGACATAAAAAAGCCATCACTTAGGATGGCTTTTGAATCATTCAAAACTTTATGATTTAGTCAGTAAAAGTTACTTTAGCAATGGCCTTTTTACCTGCTTGAACAATCACTGTTTTGTTTTCGTTAATTGAGAATGATGCATCCACCACCTCCCAATCGACTTTAACGGCTCCACGTGAAACAGCATCTTTGGCTTGCGCTGCATTTTTGGTTAAGCCCGCTGCACGAACAATAGAAGCAATAAACATTTCACCACCGAATTCACCACGTGAAATCGTCACTTCTGGCGTTCCTTCAGGAAGCTCACCTTCTGTGATGATATTCCCTGCACCTTTATGTGCATTCGCAGCAGCTTCGCTTCCATGGAAACGTTCCACTAACTCGAGCGCTAAGATACGTTTAATTTCTTGAGGGTTACGACCTTCAGCCATTTCTTTCAATAAGCCTTCGATCTCTTCCATTGACTTGAAGCTCAGCAGTTCGAAATATCGCTCAATTAAGCTGTCTGGCATCGAAAGTACTTTTTGGTACATCGCACCAGGTGCATCAAATACACCAATGTAGTTACCTAAAGATTTAGACATTTTGTTGACGCCATCTAAACCTTCAAGAATTGGTACAGTGATACACACTTGTGGCTCTTGATTATAACGACCTTGTAAAGTACGCCCCATCAGCAAGTTAAAGGTCTGATCAGTACCACCTAACTCAACATCTGCCTCGAGCGCGATAGAGTCATAGCCTTGCACCAATGGATATAAAAACTCGTGAATCGCAATCGGCTGTTGGTTGTTATAGCGTTTAGTAAAGTCATCACGTTCAAGCATACGTGCAACCGTTTGCTGTGAAGCCAATTGAATCAGGTCAGCAGCAGTTTTTTGAGCAAACCATTCTGAGTTAAACACCACCTTAGTTTTATTTGGATCAAGAATTTTGAACACTTGTTCCTGATAGGTTTTCGCGTTTTCTAAGACTTGCTCACGTGACAATGGTGGACGAGTTGCACTTTTACCTGTTGGGTCACCAATCATCGCAGTGTAATCACCAATCAAGAAGAATACTTCATGACCTAAGTCTTGAAACACTTTAAGCTTGTTAATTAATACCGTATGACCTAAGTGTAAGTCTGGTGCTGTAGGATCAAAACCCGCCTTAATTTTCAAAGGACGATTCAATTTTAATTTCTTCAGAAGATCTTCTTCTGAAATAATTTCATGTGTACCTCGTTGAATGAGGGCAAGTTGTTCTTCAGCAGGCAGGAAATTTGACATCACAAAACCCAAATACATCTGTTGTTCAATTTGTGCGATATACTAACACTTTTTCAGTACAATGCAGGCTTAAGAATAATCATGACCACAATCTACATTGGTGTAATGACTGGCACGAGTATGGACGGCGTCGATTTTGTAGCCGCTTCTTTTGATCCATTACAGATCCATGCAACGCTGACATTAGCCTTTGATCCAGATTTACGTGATGAACTGATGGCACTTACTTTGCCAGACGATAATGAAATTGACCGCATGGGTAAAGCTGATGTCGCTTTAGCACAGATGATCGGTCATGGAATCAATCAACTTATACAAGAAAATAATCTCGATAGAACTCAAATAAAAGCCATTGGATCTCATGGTCAAACGATTCGTCATCGTCCCGAACATGGATTTACCCTGCAAATTGGTGATCCCAATATTATTACTGAAATCACTCAAATTCCTGTGGTATCAGATTTTAGACGCCGTGATATGGCTGCTGGTGGTCAAGGTGCACCTCTAGTGCCAGCATTCCATCAAGCCTTATTTCAGCATCCGACGATACACCGTGTGATCTTAAATCTCGGTGGAATTGCCAATGTCAGTATGTTACCTGCGGGTGATCCTAAAGGCGTATATGGCTTCGATACTGGACCAGCCAATATTTTGATGGATGCTTGGTGTGAACGTTACACAGGTCAGCCTTATGATGAAAATGGCAATTGGGCTGCTTATGGTACGCCTATTCGCGCTTTGCTTGATCGTTTGCAATCACATGACTTTTTCTCGAAAGAACCGCCAAAAAGTACTGGTCGTGAAGACTTTAATTTGGAATGGTTGGATGAACAAATTGCGGATTGGCGTAGCGATGTTGAATACGATGAACTTGAAGATACGCCTGAAAATATTCAAGCAACGCTGATGAAACTCACGACACGTGCCATTAAGAAAGCCATTTATCGCTCCCCTATGGACACAGGTGAAGTTTATGTCTGTGGAGGTGGTGCGTATAACTCACAATTATTAGAACAATTACGTTGGCGTTTACGTAAACACGAGTGGAGTGTGCAAACCACAGCAGATTTGGGATTAGCACCGACTTGGGTGGAGGCGACTGCTTTTGCGTGGTTGGCTATGCGATTTGTAAACCAGCTTGCTGGTAATTTACCTGAAGTGACAGGAGCTCAAGGAGATCGAGTTTTAGGAACGATCACTGCGGTTTAAATGAAGAATCGATGTATCCACTATCCTGAGTTGATACATCGATTAACTTAAACAGGTGCAAAATTCAATTTTGAAAGTGCCGAGTTAACAGCAAAGATCCGATGTCTACATTCAGTAAAGCCATTTTCCCTCAAACGCTGAAGATGCATATTTAGATAGTCCTCTGCATCTGCTTGGCTTTCAAATAAGTAAATTCCACCTACTTCTTTGGAAGCTTCATTTTCAGTCCAAATTTTCCAAATCAAGCCTTTCTCATTTGCTATTGAATCCGCGAGTGTTTTGAAACTTTCAAACATTTCATGACCCCAAGGTCCATCATAGGGAAAATCAATTTGTAGAATAATTGCCATTCAACTTTTCCTTATATACGCGCATCTTTGATTAAGTCATCAATAGCTTGTGTTAATTTTTCCAATGCCACATGACCAGAGCCTATGATTTTGACATTGTCTCCATGACGTATCGCAAAACTTGGGAACCCTTTTATGCCCCAACTTCGGTTAAGCTTGAACTCTTCATAGGTCGCTGCTTGGGTCTCAGGTAATTCAAACAATTTTGAGAATACGTCAAAATCCAGCTCAAACGTTTCACATATACTTCGATAATATTCAAGCTCGTTCGGATCTTCACCATCCACATAAAATTTATATTGAATTGCTGAAAAAAATGCCAAAAGTTTTTCATCATGATGATCATGGTCTTGCCAAAGTTGTCGAGCAACGTAAACAGCACGTGCTGAAGGCTCGGTATCATAATTAAAATGTTCTCTTTCTAACAATTTTTCAGTGAAAGGTTGTTGAGTCAGTCTCTGAATATTTTTCCATTCGGTGCGTAAAAAATTCTTGAAAGTATCGGTCCAAGCATCACCTCCACCAGGTCTTAAACCACCGCTAATCACTTGAAAGCCAACACCATGCTGAATTGCATATTCACGCGCTTGTTTAATGATATTTGAACTTCCCCAACACCATGAGCACATTGGGTCACCCACATAAATCAGGCTGAGGTCAGATGCTACATTGACCACTGCATTTTGGCCTTTTTCCAATTCGGCTACTGAACAAGTACCGGTTTCTAAATCACAATTCATTGTCATTGCTATGTCCTCAATTTGCTAAATCAGATCATTTGCTACATCTGATCGATTGACTTAACTTAGCGGTTCTATAATGATGTGAATAGACAATAAAAATGAAAGGTGGTGTTCGATTTTATGAACAGCTTACCCTACTCAATCGATGACCTATATTGGTTCATACTGATTGCAGATGCTGGAAGTTTATCCGCGGCAGCAAGACGTTATGATATTGCTAAATCCACGTTATCCAATCGACTTTCAAGACTTGAAGAATCCTTAAATATTAGATTATTAAATCGAAATACCAATTCAAGCTCACTGACTGATGCTGGGAAGATTTTCTTACAAGAAATCTCCCCCCTATTTCATCAGATTGAATCGCTGACGAATGATCTCACACAATTAGAAATACAGCCCAAAGGTCGAATTCGAATAGCTGCTTCGGGAACTTTTGGAAAATTGGTGGTATTGCCTTTAATCTCTCAATTTTTAATTGAATACCCACACATTGATATTGAAATTGATTTGAATGACAGCAAAGTTGATTTAATTTCGGGAGGATATGACTTAGCCATCAGACTTGGTGATTTAGCAGACTCTACACTCCATGCTCAAAAGGTTGGACAAGTTCGAAGAATTTTATGTGCCAGTCCAACCTATCAAATGCGTTATGGCATTCCCCAACACCCAGAGCAACTGTGTGATCATCAATTTATCTCACATAACCGCGAGCTGTCCAAAATCACACTTTTCAAAAACGGTACGTTAAAAAAATTTAAAATTTATACCCATCTGATGGTGACACCATCCGAACATGCACTTGCTGCTGTAGAAGCACATTTAGGTATTGCCGCCGTTGCAGAAATCCAAGTGGCCCATCAATTAGTCAACTCAACGTTAATTCATATTTTACCTGAATGGTCTCTAATCCCTGAAGATGTCCACTTGGTTACTCCGAGCTTAAGCTATCGGACCTTAGCTTTGAGACTTTGCTTAACGTTCTTACAAAAACATATCCCAGTACAAATACACCGTTTAATCAACCCATAATATTGTCAGACAATGAACGACCTTCTTTCACCTAGAACTGACCCGTTCAGCCCTAGTTCTATCATGCAAATTTGATAAAGATATGTAAAGGAAAGAGGATATAGATCATGGAAAAACAACAACGAATCACTGAGTTTCAAAAAGGTAATCTTATTTTTGATGTAATAGACAGCGGTCCAATCGATGGCACTCCAATTGTGCTATTGCATGGTTTTCCTGAAACATCAAAAATTTGGCAGTATAGTGCCGAAATACTAAACCAACATGGTTTTCGCACCTATGTATTAAACCAACGTGGATATAGTTTAAGAGCTCAACCGAAGAAACGTGCAGATTATGCCATTCAACATTTAGCAGATGATGTAAATGTTTTACTCGACTTAATTGGAGAGCCTTCTTATATCGTAGGACACGACTGGGGCGCAGTCGTTGCTTGGGAAGTTGCTCTACGTTATCCTAATAAAATTAAACATTTGACCGCGATCTCCGTCCCTCACAAAGCAGCATTTATGCGGGCTTTTTACAGCAGTACACAACTTTTTAAATCCTATTATATGGGACTATTTCAGCTTCCATGGATACCTGAGTTGCTCTTTAATAAAACACCTCAAATTGGCGAGGCTTTATTAAAAAATTCTGGGATGACAGTTGAACAATTAAATGACTTTAAACAAGTAATGATCATAGAAAAACGGCTCAGCCCATCACTCAATTGGTATCGAGGTTTACCTTTTAGCTCTAATAAAACGCTATTCAATAAAGTCAAAGTTCCCACTTTATTTATTTGGGGCAAAGATGACGTTGCAATTGATGCTAAAGGTGTTCAGTTCAATCAAAATTATGTTGAAGGTCCGTATACGGAAATTCATTTAGAGGCGAATCATTGGATTCCAGTTCAAAATTATCATGAGCTGACTGATTTAATTCTGAAAGAACAGCAAAAATTATCATAAAAAAAGCCCGCTTAGCGGGCTTTTTTTTTGCTGCATATTAAATTGAGAATGAAGATCCACAACCACATGTCGTTGTCGCATTAGGATTTTGCACGATAAAGCGTGATCCTTCCAAACCTTCGACATAATCCACAACTGAACCAACGAGATATTGATAACTCAGTGAGTCAACAAGCATCTTCACATCACCATTCACAAATTCAGCATCGTCTTCATTTTGAGATTCAGCGAAATTGAATCCGTAAGAAAAACCAGAGCAACCACCACCTGTCACATATACACGTAACATCAAATCTTGATTTCCTTCGCTCTCACGAAGTTGACGAACTTTATTCGCAGCATTGTCAGTCAGCTCAAGTGCTTGGGCAGTCATGATGGATTCCTCAAAAAATTAAATAGGCTTTGAAATTAAAAGACCATATATCAAGTATAACATACTCAATATATGGTCATAACTCGAACTTTAAAGTTTATTCAGAGTAAATTTATCGGATTTAAATGTAACGTCCTATGAACTTATTTGTAGTTCTCATCCTGCAAGCTACATTCAAAGTTTGTCGGTTCATTCTTACAACGGAACTGCCAAAGTAGTTTCATCATTTGTTTGTTGTAAACACCTTGTTTAGTGAGTGCAATACGAGATTCACGCATCAATTTTTGATAACCAGGTTTATCTCCAGCTGGCACATTCATCCAATATTTAGCCGGAATATCCGCTTTCATTTTGCCTAAAATTTGATTCGCACGTGGTAATTGTGTTTTCACCCAATCACGCGATTTCTGTCCGAAACCTTCAGGGAATTTATCATGACGAATGATGATATTACCGGTCACTTGAAGAATTGGATAATTGACAATTGCGCCTTTCGTTCCTAGCCCTTTATGAAGTTCTAAAGGACGGAATACCGCTGCTGGTGCACCAATAATATCAACTTGACCATTATTGAATTTACTACCAAAATTAGTGACATCAGAACTCACTGCTTGCGCACCAATTTGCTGTACCATAATTTTTTGTGCCTGATCATAATCAAGTACGGCGATCTTTTTACCCGCAGCTTTAGCAACCGTATTAATACTACGATCACGCACCATTAAATAAGCATCGCCAACAGGAATCACACCTGCAACTTCATAGTTGCCATTTTTCATATGCTTTGCAAAGGTTGGACTTGCTAAACCTTGCATAACTTTGACAGCTAAATTGAGATTAGTAATCGCACCAATGGCATCTAAAGAGCCAGTGAAATTATTAAACTGACGACCGCGCATCCCTGTGATACTTACACCGTCACATTTACCTGCTTTGAAATCTTCAGCAATTACGCCTTCATTTTGTCCGACTTTAAGCTCAATATCAGCTCCCCACTGCTTAGCAGCAAGTTGATAATCTTTCATTAACGCATAGACATCGCCGTTTTTCCCGACGAGATCAAACACGCAGACGACTTGCTTTGCTTGTGAAGCCGTTGCAGCAGTCATTAAACCTGCTGATAGCAATAATGTTCTGGTTAAATTCATTTTATTGTTTCCTATTCCTTCTTTCTTATAGTCTCGAATATCCCATATCAAACACCTTAAACTTCAGTGTCAGTGTGTTGAACTAAAATGAGATTACACGATCCAATTGTGTAGATACTGATCCTGAGATGCTGTATGTATATGGTTTTTAGATACAGATCATTTAAATAGTACTTATTGTGATTAAAGCATACTTTTTTCTTATAAATGTGCATTGGCGAAAATGACATAAAATGAATAAAAAAAATCCTAGACCAGGTCTAGGATTTTTTCTTTAGAAATCAGAATTATTCACCACCAAGTGAACATTCGAAGTTGGATTTATCGACAGAGCAACGTGCTTTCTTAAGAACAGACATCATCTCTTTGTCATAAATACCTTGTTTAGTGAGATCCATACGACCATCACGAAGTAGTTTTTGATATTTCAGCTTTTCTTCAGCTGAGAATTGCATTTTGTACTTCGCAGGAATTTCACCCTCTAAACGCTTGATCATTGCGTAGCTTTTCGGCAAGTTTTTAACAAACCAATCACGTGATTTTTGACCAAATCCTTCAGGGAATTTTTCAGGCTTCATCACAAAGTTTGCTGTAATGTGTACCACAGGGAAATCAAACATTGCCCCTGTATTGCCTAAACCTTTATAAATTTCAAGCGGCTTATAGGCATATGCTGGTGCACCCACCATATCCACTTGACCATTATTGAACTTCGCAACAAAGTTCGAAACATCAGATCCGACTGCTTGAGCACCGACACGTTGCACCATAATTTTTTGTGCTGGATCATAGCTTAATACTGCGAATTTCTTACCAGCGGCTTTTTCAATAGAATCAATTTTTTTATCACGCACGAAAATATATGCCGCGCCTAGTGGTGCAATACCAGCAACTTCATATTTTTTCCCGCCGAGATTTGTGACCATCTTTGCAGCATTACGTTTGTCTAAAGCAAAAGTAATCGCACGTTGTGCAATTGCATTTGATGGTGCGCCACCTAAAGAGTCAATCGAACCCACAAACTTGTTATATTGACGAGAACGCATCGCTGTTAAGAAAACAGCATCACACTTACCTGCTTTAAAATCATTATCGGCTACAGCCTCATCTTGACGTGGAATCAGATTGATATCTGCACCCCAGCCCTTTGCTGCCAATGCCCATTCTTGAGCCATTTGGAAAGATTCACCGGACTTACCGAGTAAATCAAATACACACACATCAACCTTTGCTTGAGCAGTTGAAACTATACCCATGGTTGAAGCCGCCAATAAAGCCAGAGTTGTTTTTTTCATTCTTAGGTCCTTTTAAGCATTTAAATGGATTCTTTTCCATGACAAAAATTTTAATCACTCTCTATTTAAAAAAATAGAGCTATTGCTCTATTTTTTATTATTCAATTATAAATTATTGAATTTTATAGTTTTAATTATTTATTAATTTCGTAAATGCTTATTTAATTATCTTTATATTTCATATAATAAATAAAATATGTGACTTCAAGCACATCATTTTATTCAAATTAATTCCCAAAAAATGACTTAAGATTTTAGATTGATACAAAAAAAGCACTCCTAAGAGTGCTTTTTTTAACTTATAGCATTAAGCATCAATATCTGCATTCAATGCATTCTCTTCAATAAATGCACGACGTGGTTCAACATCATCACCCATGAGACAAGAGAACATGCGATCTGCTTCAATTGCATCATCAATCGTCACTTGAAGCATATTACGATTTTCAGGATCCATCGTGGTTTCCCAAAGCTGCTCTGCATTCATCTCGCCCAAACCTTTATAGCGTTGGATCATCATGCCACGGCGTGAATCTGCCAATACTTGTTGCCATACTTGATGGAAGTTAGCAACATTGACTTTACGCTCACCTTTTTGCAAATAAGCCCCGTCTTCAAGTAACGTAAACCAACTCTTTGAGTTTTGAAGTAAACGTTTATATTCACCTGAACCCAATAAACCAGCATCTAATAAATAGTGATGAGGAAGGTTGTGTACATACACTGTTAAACGTGGCCAATAATGTGTTTCACGTGAACCATCTGCGAGTTCTTTTTCGAATGCTTCGAGCGTGAATTCAGGTCTTAAGCTTGGCTGTTGTGTTTCAATTGCTTGACGCAATTGCTCTGCCCAAGACGTCACATAAGCTTCATCTTGATTTTGATCTAATTTAAAAGCATCTAAACCAAGTAAAGCATCTAACAAAGTTGCAGGATAACGAATCGTCAATCGCTGTAAGCTTTTTTGTGATGTCTGATAATCAGCAATGACTTTTGCAAGCGCTTCACCACGAATCGCAGGTGCGTCAGCACTGATATGTAATGCCAACTCATCAATTGCATTCGAAATTAAATATGTTTCAAGCGCATCATTATCTTTAATATACTGCTCTTGCTTACCTTTCTTTAATTTATAAAGTGGTGGCTGAGCAATATAAATATGACCACGTTCCACTAATTCCGGCATTTGACGGAAGAAGAAAGTTAATAACAGCGTACGAATATGTGAACCATCCACGTCCGCATCGGTCATAATAATAATTTTGTGGTAACGCAATTTGTCTGGATTATATTCTTCACGACCGATACCACAACCTAATGCTGTAATCAGTGTTCCGACCTCAGCAGAAGAAATCATCTTATCAAAACGAGCACGTTCCACATTTAGGATTTTACCTTTTAACGGTAAAATCGCTTGCATTTTACGGTTACGACCTTGTTTCGCTGAACCACCTGCTGAATCACCCTCGACAAGATATAGTTCAGATAAAGCTGGATCTTTTTCTTGGCAGTCTGCCAATTTACCAGGAAGACCTGCTATATCAAGCGCACTCTTGCGGCGAGTCATTTCACGTGCTTTACGCGCCGCATCGCGAGCACGTGCTGCATCAATAATTTTACCCGCAATCGATTTAGCCGCAGCTGGATTTTCAAGAAGATACTCTGAAAAAGCTTTATTCATTGCTTGTTCAACAGCAGGTTTTACTTCACTCGATACCAATTTTTCTTTGGTTTGAGAAGAGAATTTTGGATCAGGAACTTTCACTGAAACAATTGCTGTTAAACCTTCACGTGCATCATCACCAGAAACCGCAACCTTCTCTTTTTTGAGTAAGTTTTCGTTTTCCATGTAATTATTAAGGCCACGAGTTAAAGCAGCTCGGAAACCAGCTAAGTGAGTACCACCATCTTTTTGAGGAATGTTATTGGTAAAGCAACGTACGTTTTCTTGGTACGTATCATTCCATTGCAATGCAACTTCAACACCAATGCCATTATCAGCTTGCGTGGTAAAGTGAAAAATATCGTTAAGATGCGTTTTTCCTTCGTTAATGTATTTAACGAATTCTGATAAACCACCCTCATAATCAAATACATGTTCTAAACCAACACGTTCGTCACGTAGAACAATTCGAACGCCCGCATTTAAAAATGACAGTTCACGTAAACGACGAGCTAAAATATCGACATTAAAAATGGTCTGACTGAATGTTTCAGCACTTGGATAAAAACGTACACGAGTACCTGAACGATCTGTATCGCCCACCACCTTTAAAGGGTATTGAGGGTCACCATGGCGGTATTCTTGTTCATGAATTTTACCAGCACGATGAATTGTGAGTTCCAGTTTACTAGACAAAGCGTTTACAACTGAAACACCCACACCGTGTAAGCCACCAGAAACTTTATAGCTGTTGTCATCAAACTTACCACCCGCATGAAGAATCGTTAAGATCACTTCAGCAGCAGATACACCTTCTTCAGGGTGAATATCTGTGGGAATACCACGACCGTTATCTGCGACAGAAACAGATTCGTCTTCGTGAATGGTAACCAGAATTTCATCACAGTGACCAGCAAGGGCTTCATCAATCGAGTTGTCCACCACTTCAAACACCATATGGTGTAAACCAGTACCATCATCCGTATCACCAATATACATGCCTGGACGCTTACGTACTGCGTCTAAACCACGTAATACCTTGATGCTAGAGGAATCATAAGCCTTTTCAATGGTTTGTTCTGTTTGAGAAGCAGCTTGATCTTCTGAACTCATGGTTACTCCCTAGTGAAAAAAAGGTCTATCCAAAGATGGAGAAAACTTCAAAAAATTATTGCACAACAACTTGAACAGAACCGTTTTCAACATTGAATAATTGATAAGAAATAGACAAATCATGCAAATGCTTTTGTACAGATTCATGGTCTAAAGTGGTAATGAAAACTTGACTACCAAGTTGGCTCAATCGCTCAATTAAACGTTGTTGTGCGGTTATATCTAATTCTGCTGTCACATCATCTAATAATACCACAGTTTCCTTATTAGACGCATGCAACATTGCGATCTGTGACAATTTTAAAGCCATGATTAATAATTTTTTTTGCCCCCGTGACAGTACGGCATCTGCATCTCCTGTTGGGGTTTTTAACTTTAAATCTGCACGGTGTGGACCATATTCTGTATAGCGTCTTTCGCAGTCTTTTTGATGATACAAAATCAAGTCTTCAGCCAAGCCATGTTCCACATGAAAGCCTGCTGCATACTCCATATGGATCTCGATATCTGGTAATAGTGTTTTAAGATCTTGCTGAAAAAATATCTGCCACTGTTCAACAATGGACTGACGTTGTAAATGTAATATTTCACCGTACTCACTAAGCATTTTGTTCCATGCTTCTAAATCTTGCAGCGTCAGATTACGTTTTGATTTTAATAAGCTGTTTCGTTGTTTTAATGCTCTAGAATAAAATTGCCATGTATAGTAAAAATCTGGTTCCACGTGAAACATTAACCAATCAAGCAATTGTCGTCTTGGTTTAGCTCCATGATCAATAATATCTGTACTCAGAGGGTCAATAAGCTGTAATGGTAAAATTTTGGCTAGCTGTCCCTGCGTAGCAATATTGTCCCCATTCACTTTAATATTTTGCTCACCCGTAATGAGCTTTTGCATACCCATCTTTTCAGTAGCAGACTGTGCAAATACAATCGCATCCTGCATTTGATTTTGAATGTAATGTTTAGGAATATGTGTACGAAAAGATCGACCAGTGGCCAATAAGTGAATTGCTTCTAATATAGACGTTTTTCCTGAACCATTTTGTCCATAAAAAACATTAAACGGTTGCAACTCTTGGAGTGCAACCGCTTTTAAATTTCTCACACGCTGGATATTTAAACGCGTAATGAACATGACCAGATTAAACTAAATCAAAAACAACATTAAACACGCATCGGCATGACGACATAAGTTTGATCTTGATGAGCAGGATCTTGAACCAATACAGATTGGTTTGCCTCAGTCATTGTCATTAATACATCATCACCATCCAACACATTCAATACATCCAAAATGTACTGTGCGTTGAATGACATTTCCATAGGTGCATTATTGTATTGAATCGCAAGATCTTCAACTGCCTCATCTTGCTCAGGGTTATTGGCACGAAGTTGCAGTGAATCTGGATTGAAGTTTAAAAATACACCACGTAATTTTTCGTTACTCAGAATAGCAACTCGCTGTAATGATTGTTTGAAAATATCATGTGCAATCGTAACTGTTTTATCACCGCCACGAGGAATAACACGTCGATAATCAGGGAATTTACCATCAATTAATTTTGTAGTAATACGAACAGTAATATCACCCTGCTCTTTATCACGGCTTGGAATTGTCAAAGTAACATTCAGCAGTTCACGACCAATTAACAACGAGAGTTGATTATCTTCGATACTCAATAGACGCTGTAATTCACCGACCGCTTTACGAGGCACAATTGCTTGCACTAACTGCGAAGCATTCGAACTAGCCAATGTTTCACAAAGAGCAAGACGATGTCCATCTGTCGTCACTGCACGAAGCTGATTTTCATCAATTTCCAGTAAAGTGCCTGTAAGATAAAAACGGACATCCTGAACAGCCATCGCAAAAGAGGTTTTTTCAAATAATCGTTTTAGTTCACGTTCAGTCACCTGAACTTGAGTCCCTTGGCTATTTTCAGTCGTTAATAAAGGGTAATCCTCAGCAGATAATGTTCCTAATACAAAGCGGCTATTACCAGATTTCAAAATACAACGCTGGTCTTCTGTGATTTGTAAATCAATAAGTGCTGCTGTCGGCAAAGATTTACAGATATCCATCAATTTACGTGCGGGTACTGTGGTTTGACCTGCTTGTAAACATGCTCCCTCTACAAGCGTTGTACTCGCAACAAGTTCAACTTCAAGATCGGAACCTGTAATCGTCAGTGCATCTTGAGTAACCTGAACTTTGACGTTTGAAAGAATATTTAACGTATGGCGACGTTCTACAGCACCTACAACATGAGACAAAACATTGAGTAAGCTTTCTTTCGCGATCTTCAAACGCACGATGGATTTCCTCTAAAACAGTATATCGACGACAGACTAAAACACTTTAATCATGTACTATGCGGCAGAATATGCCGCATTGCAAGAATAGAATTTAAACAGATTTAGCTTTGTAATAAGCGCATTAAATTTTTGTAATCTTCATTAAAGATAGGATCTTCAGCACACAAACTCTGCACTTTTTCACAGGCATGCATGACTGTACTGTGATCACGACCACCAAATGCCATGCCAATTTCAGGAAAACTATCGCCCGTTAATTCACGCGCAAGCCCCATTGCTAACTGACGTGGTCGAGCATAAATACGAGTTCGTTTAGGTCCAACCAGCTCTTTCAATGGGATACGAAAATATTCACTGACTACACGCTGAATATTTTCGGTGCTAATAGTACGAGCACGAATCGCAAGAACATCTTTCAGTGATTCTCGCACCACATCTAAGTCGATTGGTGTCCCTTTAAAACGAGAAATCGCGACGACTTTATTTAATGCACCTTCAAGTTCACGTACGTTTGCCACAACCTGCTGTGCAATAAAGAGCGCACAGTTACGAGGCAAATCGATACCATTACTTTCAGCTTTTTTAAGTAAAATCTCAATTCGAGTTTCAATATCAGGCGGTTCTACCCCTACCGATAATCCCCATGAAAAGCGAGATACCAAACGAGGATCTAACTCGGTCAACTCTTTAGGATAGCGATCTGAGGTTAAAATAATTTGTTTAGATTCATCTAATAAGGCATTAAACGTGTAAAAAAACTCAACCAAGCTGGCTTCTTTACCTGCAAGTAAATGGATATCATCAACTAAAAGTAGATCTAGTGAACGGCAATTCTTTTTAAATTCTTCGACTTTACCTTGTTGAAGTGAGCTCACAAAATCCTGAACAAAACTTTCAGCAGTCATGTACATCACACGAGCATTTGGTTTAGCTTGTAATAAAGCATTACCCACTGCTTGCATCAAATGTGTTTTACCTAAACCGGTCGGACCGTATAAAAATAACGGGTTATGTTGAGGTTCGCCTAACTGAGTTAACACTTTACGGCAGGTTTCTGCCGCCATCTGATTTGAACGCCCTTCGACGAACAATGCAAAATTAAACAGAGGATTTAATAATCGTTTTTTTGATGTTTTTGCATTTTGCTGCTCATTGCTTTCTTTTTTTGCTCTGACTACAGGTGCTGCTGCTGAAGACTCAAGCGCTGCAGTTGTTGTCGCTGGTTGCTCTGAAGCAGATAAAATCGCGCCTGGTCGTGAGTCGACTAAAATTTCAACTTTACAAACACGTCCTTCAGACATTTGTTCTGCAAGAATGCTAATTAATTCTAAATGATGTTCTTGAATATAGCGTGTCCAGTAAGGATTAGGTGCATAAAGCTTTAAAACACCATCTACCTCTTCGGCAACCAATGGACGTATCCACATTGCAAAGACATTATCTGAGAGCTCTTGTCGCAAGCGATTTAAGCAGTCTGTCCACAGCATGTGAAACCCCTCATTCCATTTAAATTTAAAAACAACCCCATGAGATTGGGGAGGCAATCATACCCAAGTTATCCACATATGTCATGAGTAATTTTGAACTTTAACCACAAATAATCAAATTTAAAAGTCTAAATTTAAATTTAAAACAGGGTGTGGATAAGGTTTTCCACAAACTGTGGATAAATAAAAACAATAACTTATCCACAATCTATAAAAAATATGGAAACATAGTTATCAACAACCTAAGTATATATATTTTAAAAAAAATAATGCCTTATCCATAGAAAATTACAACCCTAACAATAATAAATTTAAATTTATAAATTTGAATTTATTTAATAAGATTCTGTTTTCTGTGGATAATCACTCCTTGTGTTTAAATTTAAATTCAAATTCAAAACCAGCCATAATTAAATTTCATCTTGTGTATAAGTTTATGGATATTTCTGTGGTTAACTCAAATATTATAATAAAAACATATATTTATTTTGTGTATAAATAGATTATTTAACAAATTTGTATCTTTCTCAGAGTCAAGCAACTTTCATCAAAAGTGTTACACAATACTGTTTAATATTGACAGAACAAACAATGCACAATACAATCGCGAACCTTTATAGAACACCAACTTTGGAGTTTCGATATGAAACGTACTTTCCAACCATCTGAATTAAAGCGTAAACGCGTTCATGGTTTCCGTGCTCGTATGGCGACTAAAGCTGGCCGTCAAGTATTAGCTCGTCGTCGTGCAAAAGGTCGTCACAGCTTAACTGTTTAATACCAGTTTAGTTTATCGACGATTTGGGTGTTATGACACTTTATAGTTTCAGTCCAGAGGTGAGAATCCGCTGTGCTGCAGATTACAAAGGTGTATTTGATGGTGCGCTTTTTAAAGTGCATCAACCCCATTTCTTATTTTTAGCTACACCGACTAAACAGCCTAAAAGCCGTTTAGGTATTGTTGTTGCTAAAAAGAAAGTGCGCCGTGCACATGAAAGAAATCGAATAAAACGTATTGCTCGCGAAAGTTTTCGCTTAAATCAGCAAGATATAGATTTATTGGATATTGTGGTCATGCCTAAGGTAGGTATTGAGTCAATTCCGAATGCTGAATTGCATAAGCAATTACAATTTGCATGGCAGAAGCTACAGCGTCTTGTAAAAAAACATCATAAAATATCAGTTCCCTCTCCTCAAAGTTAGAGGTGGCCAATGGTCCGTATATTGCATTGGTTGATTCGTTTCTATCAAATTGCGATTAGTCCGCTCCTTGGACCTCGTTGCCGTTATTTCCCAACTTGTTCTCAATACTCGTTAGAAGCTATTCATATACATGGCCCGATTAAAGGTGTCTGGTATGCAACGCGACGGATTTGTCGTTGCCATCCGTGGGGTGGAAGTGGATATGATCCTGTTCCCAAAAAAGCAATTCGTTTTATTTCATTTCAGCAAATAGATTCTCAAATGACTCACGTTACTGTACCCTTGCGTGAGCGTTTATTGAACCAAAAATCACTCTAACCAATTGGGGTAATCGATATGCAACAATGGGCCAGGTTTGCAATTCTCGGGGCCATGTTTGTCACCGCATATTTGCTTATTCTTGCTTGGCAAAAAGACTATGGTCAAACTGAAACAACTGCTGCGACAGCACCTGCTGCCGTCGTTGCCCAAGATGTTTCTGCTGATCTGCCAACGAGCCAAACGACAGCGGGTTTAACTGATATTCCGCAAGCAAATATTGCAGCTGAACAACAAGACACAACTACACCTGCAACAGCAAATCAACAATTAGTTGCTGTTCAAACTGATTTATATCATCTTTGGATTAACCCTAAAGGTGGTGACATTGTCCGTGTTGAACTACTCAATCATGATAAAAGTAAAAATAGCGAACAACCGTTCGTTATGCTTGAAAATGATGAGAAACGTACTTATGTCGCTCAATCAGGTTTAATTGGTTTAAATGGACCTGACAGTAGCCGTAGTGGACGTCCAACATTTGAGTTTGAAAAGTCGACTTATACTTTAGCTGATGCTCAAGCAACCACCAATAAAGATGGTGAAGCTGAGAAAGTGTTAAAAGTACCAATGGTATTAAAAACGGCTGATGGTGTTGAAATCATCAAAACGTTCACTTTCCAAGAAGGTGCATATCCAGTTAACGTAAGTTACCAAGTGATTAACCGTAGTCAGCAAAACTGGCAAGGTCAAATGTTTGGTCAAATCAAACGTGATAACTCTGAAGATCCAGGTAAAACTGATCAAGGAATCTTTACACTGGGCACTTATTTAGGTGGTGCTTGGGGTACACCTCATGAGCACTATAACAAATTAAAATTTGATAATTTTAATGAAGAAAAGTTAAGTGTTGAGGCTCAAGGTGGTTGGGTTGCAATGGTTCAGCATTACTTTGTAAGTGCTTGGGTGCCTGGTAACTTCGGTAACCAACCGTATTCTGCAAAAATGGAGTCACGTAAATCTGCTGATGGTATGAATATCATTGGCTTTACTTCGCCTACCATTAATGTGCCAGCTGGCAAAACAATGACTGTTGATGCAACATTCTACTCAGGTCCAAAAATTCAATCTGAATTAAAAGACTTGGCAACTGGTTTAAATCAAACGGTTGATTATGGTTGGTTATGGCCAATTGCGAAATTGCTATTCTTAGGTTTGCAATTCTTCCATGGCATTGTTGGAAACTGGGGTTGGTCAATTATTCTGTTGACAATTCTTGTGAAACTTATTCTTTGGCCTCTTTCATCTAAGAGCTATCGCTCTATGGCGAAAATGCGTGTGATTGCACCAGAAATGCAACGCATGAAAGAAGAGTTTGGTGAAGACCGTATGCGTTTCTCACAAGAAATGATGGCACTTTATAAGCGTGAACAAGTCAATCCATTATCTGGTTGTTTACCTTTACTTCTTCAAATGCCAATTTTCTTGGCTTTGTATTGGGTGCTCATGGAGTCTGTTGAGTTACGCCACGCTCCTTGGTTAGGTTGGATTCAAGATTTATCTGCAATGGACCCATGGTTTATCCTACCATTGTTGATGGGTGTGACGATGTATGTTCAACAAATGTTGAACCCACAGCCGACAGATCCAATGCAAGCAAAAGTCTTTAAGTTTATGCCGATTATTTTCACGGTGTTCTTATTGTTCTTCCCTGCTGGTCTTGTGCTTTACTGGATTGTCAACAACTTGATCACGATTCTTCAGCAAGGTCTGATCAATAAGAGTGTTGAGAAAGCTCGCTTAGCAAAAGAAGATACAGCATCTATGAACTAAGTTTTGTTAGTAGCTGAATCGATCCGCTTAAGGTGATATCCTTAGGCGGATTTTTTTTGCCTTGCTTTGAGATCATTTCAATGACGAACCTACAACATCAAACCACTATTGCTGCGATTGCAACACCGCCAGGTCGTGGAGGTGTAGGTGTAATTCGACTGTCTGGTCCTAAGGCATATGCCATAGCAGAGGCTTTAACTGGTAAGGCACTCGGTCCTGCTCGTTATGCTGCATTTCGTCAATTTCTTGATGCGAATGGGCAAGTCATGGATGAGGGTTTGGTCATTTGTTTTCCAAATCCGAATTCTTTTACGGGTGAAGATGTAGTTGAGTTGCAAGGTCATGGTGGACCAGTGATTCAAAATACATTATTGGGCCGACTGTTAGAGCTAGGCGCAATTGCAGCAAAAGCGGGTGAGTTTTCAATGCGCGCTTTTGAAAATGGAAAAATGGATTTAGTCCAAGCCGAAGCAATTGCTGATTTAATCGATGCTACTTCACAAGCAGCTGCTCGTTCTGCAGTACGATCATTACAAGGTGCATTTTCGTCCAAAGTAAATACGGTATTAGAAAAACTCATTCACTTACGATTGCATGTTGAGGCGGCGATTGATTTTCCGGAAGAGGAAATTGATTTTCTTGCAGATGGAAAAATTTTAGCGTTATTGGAAGATGTGCAAGCATCAGTGGGTGCAGTACAACAATCAGCACGCCAAGGTCAACTTCTGCGTGAAGGCTTACAAGTGGTGATTGCAGGGAAACCCAATGCAGGTAAATCGAGCTTATTAAATGCATTGGCTGGTGTTGAACGTGCGATTGTAACGGATATTGCAGGTACAACGCGTGATGTACTACACGAGAAAATAAGCCTAAATGGTTTGCCAATTACCCTGACGGATACCGCAGGTCTGCGTGAAACGGGAGATATTGTTGAGAAAGAAGGTATTCGTCGAGCGATTAAAGAAATAGAAAATGCTGATCTCCTACTCTTGGTTTACGATTTGAGTCAAGGTGAAGATCCGATGCATTTGGCAGATACCTACTTTGCTAATTATATCGATCCTAAACGCTTAATTTTAATCGCTAACAAATGTGATTTAGTAGATCGTGAAGCTAAAGTTGCTGATCTCCAAGGCTTTAGACACATTACGGTCTCAGCCAAGCAAGAAATGGGTGTTCAATCGCTTGTAGATGCGATTACAGCACATGCAGGCTTTCAGCCTGAAGAAGATACCTTTATTGCAAGAACACGCCACCTAGACGCAATGAAGCGCACTCAATCTTATCTTGCGGAAGCTCGTGAACAACTTGTTGTTTACCATGCAGGCGAGCTTGTCGCAGAATCGTTACGTCTCGCACAGAATGCATTAGGTGAAATTACTGGTGATTTTAGTGCGGATGATTTACTCGGAAAAATCTTTGGCTCTTTCTGTATCGGGAAGTAATTTCAGATTATATTTATATTCTAAGAAATTCTAATTAAATTTAATTTATACTAAATAGCATTAAGTTTTAATAACTTAGTTCTATTTTTATTTCTTTTTATTATTCCAATATGTTCTATGGATTCATCTAGTGCTATGGTTTTTTTAGTCACTTATTGGCTGTGTGACTTTAAAAATTTATTTTTTTCATTTGATAAGTAATCCCACCATACATGCTGTTCTTTAGGCATCAGCTTCTTCACAATAACCCCAAACTCATATGTTCCACATCCTTGGAGAGCAGGTATAACTGGTAAGTTTTCAGCTTGAACGACACTGGATGCGAGTATAGGTAAAAAATAGATAAACTTCATAATTCAAATAATCCTACTGTGTATAATTAATAGAGATTGTTTTTTAAAATCAATAATTAATCAATAGTATGAATAAAAATATGAAACAGATAGAAATACTCTTTTAGTTCATAAATTTTTACAAAGGTTCTTTATTTTTGACTATGAAATACAAAAAATACTTTTCTTTTTTTTAATTTTCTTTTATACATTGTCCTTAGTCCTAGGACTAAGGACGCTTTAGAGGTGAACGATGTTAAAAAGTCAAGATTTCTTGGTTTTGATAAAACTTATTGGTTTACATAAAGAATTATTAAAAAGAATTCATTACCCACCTAATTCTAGAATAGGACGTTTTGAGGAAGAAGATAAATATCAGGAAGATGATATAGATCTGAGATTCTATGAAATGTTTTCTGTTAGGGGGTTAGGGGCGAGTTTAGGTATTAGTAAAACAGAAGTTAGTGCAAGTTTAAGAAGATGTTCAGAAAGTAATCTTTTATTTCTTATAAATAATCATGGTGTTATAAGCCTGGCTGATCTTAATTGGAAGGTAAATAAAAAAGCTGTATTCAATCTTATAAAACATGCAGTTCCTTATCTTTATCCACCAAAATTATTAGGATTTGATATAGGTATTCCTACAGGCTTCTCTGGTCCAGCATTATCTGAAGAGGTAACTTCTGCTGGTAATTCAAAGATTATTTGGTCATCTGAGTATGGAGAGGCTTATGGACAAGTTTTAGAACCAATGTATAAGACTATTGCTTTCGCATCATACCAAGATGAATTTGTTTATAATTGTTTCTCCCTAATAGATGCTTACAGATTAGGGAAAGCACGTGAAAAAGATATAGCCATAAATTTATTGGAAAAGAAAATATTGGGGGATTAATGAATAATCAAAGTCATATTCTGATATCTATGCTTGATAAAATTGCTCAAGCATTACCACAAGAATATCTTGATGAAATGGCATTTATTGGTGGATGCACAACAGCTTTATTTTTAGATATTCCAAATGCGGAAGAAGGTATTAGAGCTACATATGATGTAGATTTAATTGTTGATATTTCAACTAGAACAGCATGGTATAAGTTAGAAGATTCTTTAAGGGAACTAGGATTCAGAAATGATCTAGATGATGACATATTATGTCGATTTAAGCTTAATGACATCATTGTTGATTTTATGCCTATCAATCAAGATATCTTAGGCTTTACAAATTATTGGTATGAAAAGTCGATGAAGCATACTAATGAATATATTCTTCCAAGTAATACGAAAATTAAAATATTAGACGCATGCTATTTTCTTGCGACTAAATTTGAAGCTTATCAAGGCAGAGGAAATAATGATCCTATGTCTAGTAAAGATATAGAGGACATACTTAATGTCGTTGCAGGTCGATCAACAATTATTGGAGAAATTTATGATGCTGAACCTGAACTGCAGGACTATTTAGGTAATCAATTCGCAAAACTGATTAGCCATGCGGATTGGCAATATGTGCTCCAGGGAAATGTTTCTAGTGCTTTATCTATGAGAGTTGCAAAAAATATTAATGCAATCATCAATCGTTGGGGTAAGGCATATTAATGAACATCCCAATACGCTTAATAGATAATTTATATAGTTCTTATGGGGCTGATGATGCAAATTATATTATTTGCCCTATTACAAATACTGCTCTCTATTGTATAGCTGATGGCCACAGTCAAAGAGCGGGTAGTGCTGAAATAGTTAAAAATTTTTCTGATTTTTTAAAAAATCAAATTAAATTACATGAAATCAATATAGAAAATGTCAGTACGGTAATAATTGAATCGTTAAATTCATTTCGAGAGTCTATAAAAAGAAAGTTTCCAATAGCAGCTATGTGTTTTGTGTTAGTGATAAAAATAGCTAATACCTTACATATATTTTATTTAGGCGATTGTCGTTTAGGCCGATTTATAGATGATGATACTATCCATTGGATTACAAGACCTCATTCTGCAATACTTCAGGAAAATCCCGATATGACAGAAGAAGAACTGAGGATCAATGAATTTAATCATATTATCTACAAGCAATTTATTACCAAAAAATTTGCTAGACCTGAATACGTCATAATTCCATCTAATGATTATGAATATATTCTTGCAACAGATGGGTTCTGGAAACTATTACCAGAAAAACAGATTAAATTATTGAATGGGAAAGAAGTGCTATTGGAAGATGATGTTGCATTTTTAAAATTCTAATTAAAGTAAATTTAGTTACAGGTTAGTCTCTTAATTTTATTTTTTTTATAAATTATTTAATGTAATTAATATTTTATATTAATTACATTCTGTATCGGGAAGTAAACGAGTTTTTATCTGTGGTTTAAAAAACCCAGTAATGGGCTTTTTTGTTAATTTAAAGGTAACTTGCTTGGCTTAACCCTCATCTGCTTTATGAATAAAACAATCAGTAAGATTGAAATTGCAATACAGAACCAAATCACTGCATTTGTAAGCCCAAAATGGTCAGCTAAATATCCTACTGCTAGGATGGGTAGAATCGTTCCGAGATAGCCGATAAAGAGATAAGTAGACATGACGGCGGCTCGATTGTGAGGTGTGGTCATGTGGTGAATAAGTCCGAAAGCCCCAAGTAAAGCTAAGCCATGTCCAATCCCAAACAGACCATCGCTTAGGAAGAATAACCAGCTAATTTTAAACTCCATACAGAGGAATAAAGCGATCACGCTCATGAAGCAAGTCATGATACCGAGTAATAGGCTGGATTGCGGTTTGATTGATCTTGAAAAAAATTGTGTCGCAGCTGAAATCAGTAAAATGACAGTAATGGCAGAACCACTAATCAGTGGACCGTGCCAAGGCAAAATGTCTTTAACAAATGAAGGAGATAGTGAGGCGTATAAACTAAATCCTGCAAAAACAGCAAATGCAGTCAAGCTCAGTATAAAAAATTGAGTGCGATCATGTGATTGTGGTGTTAATAATTTGGGAGCAAAATTAAATTTTTGCACATCAAAAGGTATAGGTTTGAGTGTAAATAGACTAAAGAAGCAAAATATTGAACCTATCACAATGGGTACATAAGGTATTACCAAAGGATATGCAAAAAATTCAGCAAAGAATCCCCCAAATAAAGGACCTAAACCAAATCCAACAGCAGTAATGATTGAGCTTAATTGTGGTGCAATTTGTTTGTGGGAAGTTGGAACAGTTTGAATAAGCCCAATAAGAGCAGATGTCGTCATCAATCCAGATGCAATACCAATGATAAATCTTCCCCATGAGAGAGACATGACATCGCTAGCAAAGATAGACATTAACAAGCCAATGGTGATAAAAATAAGCCCAAGTTGCATAGTTTTTACATAACCAATGGTATTACTGGTTCTGCCCAAAAACAGTAAAGTGGTCAGGCACCCTAGCATGTAGGAAACGAAAATAAAGGTGATATCGCTCGGGTTTAACCCCCATAATTCTTGGTAAATTGGATAAAGTGGGCTAGCAAGCGCTGTTCCAATGGTGCCGATACAGAGTGCGATACTTACGAGAATAAAATCTCGCCACGATTGGTTTTCATTCATTATTTGTCTTATAGAACAGCAGTGCTGATACGATGATTCATTAGTCTATGTCGACTGTTAAGCATGAGTCAATTATCTTCAATCAGTTAAAATTCAACAGTCATATTTGGTTTCACGTGAAACAATTTATGAGGTTTAAAATTACATAAAAACTGATCTTTGTAGAAAGTAGAAGATTAGAATAAACAATAATATCCATCAAACATATGCTCAACCTATGTATAAAAAAATTTTAATCAGTGCTTTACTTGCACTGTCTACAAGTTCTAGCTTTGCGAATATTGAATTGCTTCAGCAGAAAATTAAAACGCAACATCCAAAATTGAATATTCAAAATTTACAAAAAACTGACATGAAAGGTTTCTATAGCGGATCTTTAGACAATCAGATTATTTATATTGATGAAGAAGCTAAGCATTTATTCTTTGGATCAATGATTCGTATCGAAGATCAAAAAAATCTAACACGTGATTTGGTGCTGAAACATAATTCAGTCGACTTTAAACAACTTCCACTTCAAGATGCCATTAAGACTGTAAGGGGGAATGGTAAGCGTCAGCTCGCGATCTTTTCTGACCCAAATTGCCCATATTGTAAGACGCTTGAAAATAATTTAAGCCAGTTAAAAGATGTGACAATTTATACGTTTATGTATCCAATTAAATCTCAATCGATCCAGCCCTCTAAACAAGTTTGGTGCTCCGCAAACCGTGAGTTTGCATGGAATGCCCTTTTACAAAAGAATCAACAACCAACAGCCCAAGCTGATTGTTCAAACCCTATTGAACGAAATTTGGAACTTGGACGTCGTCTAGGTGTTCAAGGAACGCCAGCAATTATTTTTGAAAATGGATTTAAGGTAACAGGCGCTTATCCAGCTTCAGAAATTGAAAAAATTTGGAAAGAGCTGAACTTATAAAATCTAGTTCATAGAAATGAAAAAAAGCACCTTAACAAGGTGCTTTTTTTGATTAAGATTTTTTTGTAACGAGGTTATAAATAAACAGAACGATAATTGCACCTATGACTGAAGCAATAAAACCTGCCGATGAACCTTCGGGATAAATATTAAGAAGGCGTCCACCATATGTAGCAAGTAATGAACCAGCAATACCTAATAACGTCGTGACGATGAAGCCTGCTTTATCGTCACCAGGATGAATTGCGCGAGCAATTAAACCTGCTATAAAACCGATAAGAATAGCTCCAATAAGTGAAAACATATTTGTTCTCCTTTTTATCATGAATTTTTATTGTGTCGCTCAAATATAGTTGATTATGTATTGATGTTTGAAAAGAAGAATCACGCTACATGTTGTTGTTATTTTGTTGTTTATAAAAAAAAGTGGCATATGCCACTTTCTTAAAAAAAACATTACAGACCGATTTCACCAATGAATGGAATATGACGGTATTTTTGATCGTAATCTAGTCCATAACCTACGATAAATTTATCTTCAACTTCAAATCCTAGAAACTCTACTTCCAAGTCGATTTCTCTTCGAGAAGGCTTACTGATCAGCGTGCAAAGTTTGATAGAGTTTGGCTCACGAGTTTCAAGGATTTCTACCACTTTACTCAGCGTATTGCCTGAATCGATGATGTCCTCTACGACAAGAACATCTTTACCACGAATTTCACCATCAAGGTCTTTTAGAATTTTAACATCACGACTAGAAGTCGTTCCACTGCCGTAACTTGAAACTGTCATAAAGTCGAGTTCGTGTGGTTTTTCAATGGTGCGGCATAGGTCTGCCATGAAAATCACTGAACCGCGAAGTAAGCCTACAAGAACCAATTCTCGATCACTATTTGCATAGTGAGCATTAATTTGATTACCAAGTTCATTAACTTTCGCTTGAATTTCTTCAGCGGAAATCAACACTTTCATGTCAATGGTCATGGGTAGATACCTAAAACAACAATTCTAAAATTAAAAAAGGTGTTGACCTGCAACACCTGAAATATGCTTCGATTTTAAAACATATCCCAGAATGTTGCACCCTTTTTAAAAAAACGAAATGTAAACTAATGGTTTATTAATGCGCATCGCGTTTTAGTACGACAGCACAAACTAAGAATACAGCACCAATTAACACATATTTTTTAATTGGGTGTTGTGGTTGAGTCTGAGCATTAGGATGCTGATTGTTGATATGCTTTTTGTCCATAAATATAAGTCGCCTCAATATTTCGATCATCACCCATGGTAAACAATGCGAAAAGTGCATCTTCAATATTTTTAGCGCGTTGTTGTCTTAATGTTTGTAATGCAGTGGCATTCAAATTTAATACAACAAAATCCGCTTCTTTTCCAATATTAAAGTTACCAAGTTTATCCTCGAGCGCTAATGCTTTTGCTCCACCTAGGGTCGCATGATAAAGCGATTCAAATGCAGATAATTTGTCGCCTTGGAGTTGTTGAACTTTATAGGCTTCATTCAACGTTTGAAGCTGATTAAATGAAGTCCCCGCACCGATGTCAGTGCCAAGACCGACTTTGACTTGTTTATCCCAGGTTTTTTTCAAGGGAAACAACCCACTTCCTAGAAAGAGGTTTGAAGTCGGGCAGAAGGCGATTGCAGAATTTGTTTGATGCATGCAATCCCATTCATGCTCTTCTAAATGAACGCAGTGAGCAAAAACAGATTTATTGCCTGTTAATCCATAATGGTGATACACATCTAAATAGCCATTTTGCTCAGGAAAAAGCTCTTTCAACCAAGCGATTTCATTGGTGTTTTCACTCAGATGAGTATGAATATATACATCTGGATATTCAGTTTTTAACTGCCCTGCTCTTTTTAATTGTTCTGGTGTAGAGGTAGGCGCAAAGCGAGGCGTAATGGCATAAAGGTTTCGACCTTTACCATGCCATTTCTCAATTAAATCTTTGCTATCTGTATAAGCAGTTTCAGCGGTGTCTGTCAGTGCTTCAGGTGCATGACGATCCATTAATACTTTGCCTGCAATCAAACGCATCTGGTATTGTTCTGCCGCTTCAAATAGTGCATCAACAGATTCTTTGTGAACTGTACAAAAAACCAATGCAGTCGTTGTGCCATTTTTCAGCAGCTCATTGACAAAAAAGTGTGCAATTTGGTCTGCATAAGCTTTGTCTTGAAATTGGATTTCTGTAGGAAAGGTATAAGTATTCAGCCATTCGAGTAATTGTTCGCCATACGCACCTACCATTTCAGTTTGAGGAAAGTGAATATGCGTATCGATAAAACCAGGAACAATCAGTTGATCTGGGTAATGCTCAACTTGAATAGAGGATTCAAGCTGACGGAGCTGTTGTTGCCCATCTTCCCAACGACCAAACCATTGAATTTTACCCGCTTGAGTAATCAATAAACCATCTTCTACGTAACGCACTTGGTCGTGAATTTCACGCGCTTGGGCAACCGTATTCTGAATATCTAGGAAGCGACCGCGAATCGCCGTCGATGCAACTACAGAAGACATTTAAAACCTACACTTTTAATTTTTTCGGTTGATTGTAACTGATCTATCTTAATTAAACTGTATATCGTTTGCTGAGCCCCCACTCTGCGAGAATACGACGATAAGTAGTCGAAGATCGATCAGCTTCAAAATGAGCTTCCATCATTAAATCAAGCGGTAATTCCTCAGGTTTTTGCGATTCTACGATATCTTGGTCTTCGGCAAAAATTTGAGCATTAAAATCATAGACTGCTTGTAAATCTCCAGTCTGATCAAAATTACGCGTCAAAGGAACAAATAATCTGGTTTGATTGACAGATACAGGACAACACGCATTCAAGATTTTTAAAATACCATTGTCTGGAAAATCTACAGTTAATATTGCTGAAAATGGTGGGTAAATATCAAAAGTTCTTTTCCACTCAAAACCTTCTGGTTCTAGGTGTTTCAAAGCATGCGGGTAATTACTGACACCACTAATATAAATTGTTTTTAAGCCATAGTCTGTTCTCTCAGTATGGTATTTGGGTACAACTGGGTTGTTTCGATCTGCAAAAGCTTCGTGATGCACCCATGCAAAGTGAGCTACATCAATGAATCCTTCGAGTTGACGACCTGCTGAACCTGCAATATCAACGTACGGAGGTAAAATAGACTGATGATCAGGATGATCCCAAGTATCGAGTTGAGGAATATTATTGTGTTGAAAATCACGTCCATGCAAGCTGGTCCAGACCAGTCCATATCTCAAAATTACTGGAAATTGGGTTAAACTAAAACGGTCAGATATCTTAGTTAAATCAGGTTGAGCAGGAATTTTTGTACACTTCCCTGCAAGGTCGAATCTTAGTCCGTGATATCGGCAAATAATTTCTTCACCCTCTACCCATCCTTTACTTAGAGGTACACCTCGATGAGGGCAGATATCACGCACTAATCGAATTTCACCCTTGTCAGTTTGGTAAATCGCCATTTTTACATCAAGTAAAGTGACCTGACGTGGTGTGGTTGAAACATCTTGAATACGAGCCACTGGATACCAATATTGCGCGAGAATTTCCCAATCTTGTAAGTCGAAACTACATTGGCAAGGTGCACTGAGTGGATTTAATGCGGGAATCATATTCATCGTCATTTCCTAAAAAAAAGAGCTCCGAAGAGCTGCGCTAAATTTACTGAGCTTTTTCTTTGGTGATGATGCAAGATCTTTGCCAACCGCCTATTAACATTTAAAATTGGAGAGCTAAGTGGAAATGTTAAATTCTAATCAAAAGATATAAAGTGAATTTACCCATGGACTTATATGAGAAATTAAGCCATTTAATACGATCTAATGCAGATATTTGTGAACTTTTACAGTGTTTACGTCAGATTGATAGTGCGGCCTATTTTAGTGCGGGCTTGATTCGAAATTGGATCTGGTCTTATTTACATAATCAAAATTATTCAATTTTTGAAACTGAAATTGATGTCATCTATTTTGACCCTTCAGAAAAAATGGATGAGAGAAGAAATTATTTAAAGGGTGCACTTCAACATAGATATCCTAATATTCATTGGGACATTACAAATCAAGCTCTGGTACATCATTGGTACAGAACTGATGAAGGTACTCAAATTGATCCATATACTTCAGTACATCATGCTATGAGTTTTTGGCCAGAAACGGCAACCGCAATCGCTATCAAATTAATGGAGAATAATCATATTGAAATCCTCGCACCTTTGGGGCTTGAAGATTTATTTACTTTAAAATTAAGGTGGAATAATCGTTTGGTTTCACGTGGAGTCTTTGAACATAGGGTTAAGTCAAAGTGTTTTTTGGAACGATGGCCTGAGTTAAGCATTGTGAATTAGATTGCTCATCTAAGGATATAAATAAAGCCTTCAGATGAAGGCTTTATTGAATTCAACTAAGTTTGACCTTATAAGGTCGTTTGATGATGTTTTTTACTATAACGGATTGAAAGCCATGCAGTAATTGAAAGGACAATCACGATAAAACTTAATGAAATCCAAATTGGCATATGGAATACGTCAAGCATAAGCATTTTGAAACCGATAAAAATTAAAATAGCCCCAAGTCCATAAGGCAAATAATGCATTTTTGAAGCGGCTCCAGACAGTAAGAAAAACATAGCCCGTAGACCGAGGATAGCCATCAAGTTGGCTGTAAGGACGATAAAAGGATCAGTGGTCACCGCAAAAATCGCTGGAATAGAATCGACTGCAAAAATAACATCAGATGCCTCGACTAAAATCAGCACTAAAAATAATGGTGTTGCCCATAGAACGCCATTTTGTCTTACGAAAAATTTATTTCCTTCCAATTGAGGAGTAATTCTCATATGTTTACGTAGCCATTTCAGAATGGCCATATCTTCAATATTTGGATCATCCTCTTGTCCTTTAAGGAATTTAAATCCGGTGTATACAAGGAAAGCACCGAAGATATAGAGGATCCAAGAAAATTCCTGAACGAACCACGCACCGATAAAAATAAAAATTGTTCTGAGAATAATAGCGCCCAATACGCCATAAAGGAGTAATTGACGTTGAAGTGCAGGAGGTATAGCGAATGCAGCAAAAATCATTAACCACACAAAGACGTTATCAATTGCGAGTGACTTTTCCAGTAAATAGCCGGCAAAATATTCCATAACTTTCGTATTGGCTACGTTTATACCAGCGGTATTTTCTAGATATAGCCATAGTCCACCACCAAAAAGTGTTGCGACAGTGACCCATGCAATACTCCAATAAGCAGCAGTTTTAACTTTAACTTCTTGACCTTCTTTTTGTTTAAAACCTAGAAAGTCAATTAAGAGCATAATCGTGACGATGCCAAAAAAAATGACATACAGCCAAATATTGCCTATGGTTTCCATAGTAATCTCCAATACTGGCAATTGATTTTGGCATAAAAAAACCTCGACCAGTTGCCAGATAATAATTCTGAAACAACATGATCAAGGTCTTGCCTACACCATTTTGATTAAGCATTTTTTAGATAATCGAAATGATGCTCAGATACCGACTTTTTTCAAAGTGTAATGACGATATTCTGACACAGTATTTAAGTACTGTTGGAGGAGGCTACTCCCCTTGTTCAAATTTGATAATAAATTACGTTGAAATCGTTCTATTTGATTTCGAGTGCACAAAGGATGACACACTTATAAGTTGTGTGCAAATTATTTAAATGGGTTATTAAATTTGTCTTTAAAAATTGAAATTAATAAGATTATTGCAATGATGATCAATACTGCAATTGATATTAAATAGATATCCATACTCATTTACTTTTTAACAATAATAATACATTTATATGGTAAAAAAATAACATTTAACTATTATGACTGACAATATATATTTTTGTTTTTTATAATATTTCTTTTTTTTAAATAAATTAAAGTTTTGAATTTGTAATTGATAGACAAGTTTGTCCCATTTTTTCGTAGTGTTATGTAAATATGTCGTTCTAATCTATATTTAATAACGAATGATAGGATAATGATAATGTTAGAAATTAAACATCAAGAAAATGGATCAAAAGGTGAGTTTTTTATTGGTGAAGATGGCCATCATTTAGCTGAAATGACTTATTCATGGGCAGGTGAAGATAAATTTATTATTGATCATACTTGGGTTGATGATTCATTAAGAGGGCAAAACGTAGGACGTCAACTTGTTGACCGTGCGGTGGAATTAGCTCGTCAAAAGAATGTTAAAATCTTACCGCTTTGTCCATTTGCTAAATCTGTTTTCAACAAAGATGAAGCAATCCACGATGTTCTGTTTAAATAAAATCATATAGTGAGCAGTTGTATGCAGTTTGAACATATCGATAGTGTGAAAGGCGGTGAGTTTTATTTCACGGACGCAGATCAATCAAGAATTGCAGAAATCAGCTATCGTTACCAAACTCCACAGATCATTATAGCGGATCACACTTGGGTCGATGATCGTTTACGTGGACAAGGAACTGCAAAGTTATTGTTAGATCGACTTGTAGAATTTGCTCGTACAGAAAAATTAAAAATTGTTCCAACTTGCTCTTATGTGGTTGTCATGTTTAAGCGTTTTCATAATGAATATCATGACGTTATCGCTTAAATATAAAAAAGCCCGCAGAGCGGGCTTTTTTATTTATTCTTTTGCTTTGAGTGCTTGAATGAGTTTTTGATGCAAACCACCAAATCCACCATTTGACATGATCACAACGGCATCCCCCTCGCCTGCTTCATTCACGACATTTCGAATGATCTCTTCTAAAGTACGAGCTACCACAGCTTTATTCGGAGCAGCTTCAACAACAGGTTGTAGATCCCAATCTAAACCCTCAGGTTGATACCAAATCACTTCATCTGCCAATCGAGCAGAATATGCTAAACCATCTTTGTGGCTTCCCATTCGCATCGTATTTGAGCGAGGCTCAATAATCGCCCATAGTTTACGTTCGCCTAGTCGTTTACGAGCACCATCCAGTGTTGTGTCAATTGCTGTTGGGTGATGAGCAAAATCATCAAAAACTTCAATGCCTCGAATGGTATCGAGGAGCTCCATACGGCGTTTTACACCACCAAAATTCGATAATGCTTCGCATGCAGTTTCAATGGAAACACCTACATGCTCTGCAGCTGCAATGGTTGCTAAAGCATTTGCAACGGAGTGTTGACCTGTCATCGACCATTGGACTGTACTTTTTACTTCGCCGTCTTTTAAGACTTGGAAATGAGTACCATCTGCAGAAAGTTGGTTTGCAGAGATAGTTGCTTGATCATGAGATTCGAGGGATGTGCGGACGATCGGTGTCCAACAGCCTTGTGCCAAAACTTCATCAATATTCGTTTCAGTGATTGGTGCGATGATACGGCCTTCACTTGGAATAGTACGAACCAAATGATGAAATTGTTTTTGAATGGCAGCGAGATCATCAAAGATATCTGCATGATCAAATTCAAGATTATTCAGAATGGCTGTCTTTGGATGGTAATGAACAAATTTAGATCGTTTATCAAAGAATGCAGAGTCGTATTCATCTGCTTCTACACAGAAATATTGACCTCCGCCTAGACGAGCACTTTCTTTAAATCCAAGTGGTACACCACCAATTAAAAAGCCCGGTTCCAAGCCCGCTTGATCTAATACCCAAGCTAACATCGTGGTAGTGGTTGTTTTTCCGTGCGTACCAGCAACCCCTAATACATGTTTACCTTGTAACACATGGTCGGCAAGGAACTGTGGTCCAGAGATATAGGGTAACCCCTGATTTAGCATGTATTCAACGGCATCAATTCCACGTTTCATGGCATTACCAACGATCACTAAATCTGGGTGTGGTTGCAAATGACTACGGTCATAACCTTGCATTAAGGTAATACCCGCATTTTCGAGTTGTGTCGACATAGGTGGATACACATTTTGGTCCGAGCCTGTCACTGTGTGCCCTAGATCTCGAGCTAACAGTGCTAAAGATCCCATAAAGGTGCCACAGATTCCCAAAATATGCAGATGCATGATGATTTACTCCACTACTCTTTTCGACACAAACATCTTTTTGGTGCTTTTGTCATGTGTTATTTGATTTGATGTCAACGATAACAAGGCTCTTGGTGAAAAGATAGTGATTATTAGAAGGCCTTCCGTAAAATTTTGCAGAAATAAATTTTTAAATTTATGAACTAAAATATATGAATATTTTTAATCTAGTATGATGAAACGAAATGATTTAATCGTAGAATAACGCGGACGATTTAACTTGAGATTTAAATGATTTATTTACCTTTATTGCTTCTGATTTTAGCAAATTGCTTTATGACTTTGGCGTGGTATGGTCATTTAAAATTTTTGCCGCATGATGCCCCTTTATGGCAAGCCATTCTATTTAGTTGGATCATTGCATTATTCGAATACAGTTTGATGATTCCTGCAACCAAGATGCTGGCTCAAAATGGCTGGGCTGTGGGACAAATGAAAATCACTCAGGAAGTCGTTACGCTATTGGTATTTGTTCCTTTCATGATTTTCATGTTTAAACAGCCTTTCAAATTGGATTATGTATGGGCTGCACTTTGCTTATGTGGTTGTGTGTATTTTATATTTAGAACACCATGATTCAAAAGGATAAAGATTAACTAAAGTTATTTTCATATTCCCGAACTAATCTTTGACGATCAGGCTCAAATTCAAAATGCTTTAAGCAGCGTGCCAAGATTTCATGTGCCATTTCATGAGCAGCTTCCCGTAGTTCCGGTTCAGATACATTTTTTCAATCATGGATAAGCATTTAATTATTCTTTGATTTAATTCGATATTACTTAGACAGTCCCGTGCCATCGGTGCAAAGCTACTGTTAATAAACTCACGAATATCAAACATATCGACACTGATATTCGAGAAATTAAAAGTTTTCTGTTCTGGATCTGGCTGACTATCAATAATAATCCGAGTTAAGGCATTGATCGCACTAATTGCTGAACCCACATCATTAATTGCAGCTGACATCGCTTTTTGTCCAACCTCGCTCATGACCAATAAACCAAATCTCGGGTCTTGTAAAAAGCTACGGTTCGTTTCGATAATTACGTATTCATGAATTTGTTGTTCTAAATTTTTTAATTCTTCATCATCTATTAGATTTTCTGCAAAGACTTCAATCAGAACCAGTGATGGGTACACGAATTTCCCAGGAAGAAATGCAAGATGAATATGTGCATTGTGAGTTTGAGCAAGAAGATTTAAGGACTCAATAACAAAATGAGTAAAATAACCTGTCTGTTTTGGGTGTATTTTGAGTTGACTTTCGCCCAATGGTTTTTGTCCAGAAGCGCCAAAGTTGGGATGTGCACGAAATGTACTTAAAGCTTGCGATGCTGCTGTTTCAATTTTAGAAATAGCATTGGTTAGTGTGCCAAGCTGAGACAATCTTTGTACCCAGCGAATTAATGTCACAATCAAATAAATGAGAACCAAAATGGTACTTACGAATAAGACAAAACGACCCGAGACTCCGTAATATTGTAAACCTAAAGCGATTTTTGCGATGACGGCATAGATAAATGCGGAAATAAAACTGGTAATTGCGAGACGAGTATTATCATCATTCATCATCAACTTATAAGCACGTGGCGTACCACTCGATGAAGTTGAAGCAAATGCGGCGACCATAATCGAAAGTGAAAATGTAGTGACCGCCAGCATACTCGAAGCAATGATATCCAGTAGGCTACTTAGTGTTTCAATACTGATATTTGGAACCGCGTGTGATGGAATAAAATAACGACTTGCGGTTGCAAATAGAGAGAAAAAATCGCTAATAAAGCCCCAAGTGCTGGTGTAAACCATAAATTTTCTGCAGGGTTATTCCACCATAGTTTCAGTTTAAACCACATGCTATATTCTCCTTTTTATTTTTTAATTTGAATGGCTTAGTTCAGTTCTATGTAAATTCAATTTGTCTTAAATGAGCCAGACGTTTAAGGCCGAACAATGACCAATCATAAAATTTATTTTTATGTCTATTAACAAGTATATATTTTTAATCCTTATTTTATCAGCTTAACTTTAGACCTATTCATTTTCAGTCTATAATAGTGAGTTCTTATTAAAGCTTGGCTCTCGTCGAGATTTATCTCTCTTACTTTAATCTCTGGAAACATTGCAATGAATGCGGCCGCTTCACAAGACACTCCTCTCGTTGGAATTATCATGGGCTCTCAGTCAGACTGGGCGACACTCGAACACACTGCCAATATGTTGAATCAGCTTGGTGTACCTTTTGAAGCGGAAGTTGTGTCAGCACATCGTACGCCAGATCGTTTGTTTGAATATGCTGAGCAAGCTCGTGATCGTGGTATCCAAGTGATTATTGCGGGTGCTGGTGGTGCAGCGCATTTACCGGGTATGTGCGCAGCGAAGACTGATCTTCCTGTTCTAGGTGTGCCGGTTAAATCTTCGATCTTGAATGGTGTTGATTCATTGCTTTCAATTGTACAAATGCCAGCAGGTATTGCTGTCGGTACATTGGCAATTGGTCCTGCAGGTGCGACCAATGCTGCGATTATGGCGGCACAAATTTTAGGTTTAACTCGCCCAGATATTGCAAAGAATGTAGCCGATTTTCGTTTAGCGCAAACTGAGAAAGTTGCGAGTAAAAATATTCCTGGTCAAGCTTAATTCGAGAGAAATCTTATGGATAAAACCATCGGTATTTTTGGTGGCGGTCAATTGGGTCGAATGATGGCGCAGGCGGCACTTCCATTAAATATTCAATGTACTTTTTTTGAAGCAAGTACAGACTGCCCTTCTGCTGCTTTGGGTCCAGTGATCTCAACTCAAGCTAAAAATGGCTTACAGGATTTCATTAATAGTGCAGAAGTCTTTTCTTTAGAATTTGAAAATACGCCATTGTCAGATGTAGATGTATTAACTGAAACTAAGCAACTGCATCCCCCGCGTCAGGCTTTAGCGATTGCTCAGCATCGCTTGTCTGAAAAAGCGTTATTTGATGAGTTGGACATTCCAGTAGCACCTTACAAAGTGGTGACATCACTTGAAAGTTTACAAAACGCAGTTGCTGAACTTGGTCTTCCAATCGTACTAAAAACTTCACGTGGTGGTTATGATGGTAAAGGTCAGTTTGTCTTACGCACAGCGGATCAAATTGATCAAGCATGGGCAGAACTTGGTCCTGCG
The DNA here is from genome assembly GCF_013417635.1 of Acinetobacter sp. YH12239. NCBI lineage: Bacteria > Pseudomonadati > Pseudomonadota > Gammaproteobacteria > Moraxellales > Moraxellaceae > Acinetobacter > Acinetobacter sp. YH12239. The sequence goes on from NZ_VPDP01000018.1 coordinate 45,206, forward strand.
GGTGAATTGATTGCTGAAAGTTTTGTGACTTTCTCGCGTGAAGTGTCAATCATTGCAGTACGTGGTCAGAATGGTGATGTGAAAACATGGCCATTGGCTGAGAACCACCATCACAATGGTATCTTATCGCACTCGATTGTCCCTGCACCGAACAGTGTAGATCTACAACCTGTAGCACAAGATTACATTACTCGCTTGCTTAACCATTTGAACTATGTCGGTGTGCTGACGCTTGAGCTATTTGTCACGGACAAAGGCTTGTATGCCAATGAGATGGCACCACGTGTACACAACTCAGGTCATTGGTCGATTGAAGGTGCTGTGTGCTCTCAGTTTGAAAACCATATCCGTGCTGTTGCAGGCTTACCTTTGGGTTCAACTGAGATGATTCGTCCAACGGTATTGGTGAACATTATTGGTGAGCATCCAAAGACTGAAGATGTATTGGCTTTAGAGGGTGCTCATTTGCACCTTTATAATAAGTCAGAACGTGAAGGTCGTAAAATTGGTCATATTACCTTAATGCCAATCAATAGCTCAGAATTGACTACACTCTGTCGTCAGTTGTCGAAAATTTTACCAAACCCGTTAGCATTAAGTGAAGATATGACCATCTAAACTTTAGGTTGCTGATAAAAAAAGCGATCACACGAGTGGTCGCTTTTTTATTTATCTTGTTTAAGGCATGATTGCGCCTCTTTAAAAATCACTTGCCATTGGTCGGATGAAATTTTAAAAAATTGCATAATAATTATACTATTAGTTCTGATTAGAACACATATTTTGAACTGTGTATAAGTTTGATTATGGCTTATGTGGCCATCTTAACTTTGAATTCAAAGTGGGTTTAAATTCAAATAAAATGCATACGCAGTTTTTAAATTTAAAATAATAGGCTTGCAGGATATTTTGAATTTAAAGTTGCTATTGAGGTTTGAATTCAAAAATGTATTTAAAGATTTATATCTAAATTCTTATCTATTGAGTAAATTATTTTAATACTTATAATTTTCAATAGTTTAGGTTGATTTGTGGTATTGGATGACTGTGGATAAGTTTTTTGAATTTAAATGTTGTGTGGTGGTTTAAATTTAAATTCAATAACACATGAATTTAAAACCAGGTTGTGGATAAGTTTTTAAATTTAAATTTTCAAAATAAATTTAAAAAAGTAGAAAGTATGAATTTAAATTTACGATTTGATGCTTTAATTTTTAGAGTGAGCTGTTAAGGTAAAGACATAATTCCAACATTTTAGAATTACAGGGTCTTATGCAACGGCTTGCACTCACGATAAGTTCATTTTTTTTAGCGATGTCTCAAACTCATGCTGAGTTGATTATTAATGGTCAGTCTGTGACAGCCTCGCCATCCATGACGGCAACTGTGTCATCCGCTCCTAATTTTCAGCAATGCATCTCGAATTTAAAATCACAAGCGATCACTAGAGGGGTTAGCTCGGCGACGTATGATCGTTACACGCAGAATTTAACTCCTGACTATTCTGTGATTGAACGTTTAAATTATCAGCCTGAATTTTCGACGCCAATTTGGGATTATTTGTCAGGTTTAGTTGATGATGAACGTGTTCAATTGGGGCAACAGAAACTTCAACAGCATCGAGAAACACTTGACCGTGTGAGTGTGGCTTATGGCATTCCAGCTGAAACGGTGGTTGCAGTTTGGGGAGTTGAGAGTAACTATGGTGATATTTCTGGACGCTATCCATTGCTCCAAGCTTTGGGGACTTTAAGTTGTGAGGGACGCCGTCAATCGTATTTTAGAGGTGAATTTTTTACCACCATGAAACTTTTACAGCGTGGTGATGTTCGGGAAGAACAATTGAGAGGATCGTGGGCAGGGGCTTTTGGGCATACTCAGTTTATGCCTTCAACCTATGATGAGCTTGCTGTAGATTTTGATGGTGATGGACGACGTGATCTAGTCTCGAGTATTCCAGATGCTTTGGCTTCAACAGCAAATTTTTTGAAGAAAAGAGGATGGCAAACTGGTCAACCTTGGGGATTTGAAGTGCAGATTCCTGCAGGAATGTCAGTTGTAGGTGAGGGGCGACGTAATAAGAAAGCATTGTCTTATTGGGTCAATCAAGGATTGAATAGAGTGGATGGCTCCCCTTTAATTCAGGGTAATCTTTCTGCCTCTTCTCAAGCTGGGTTGCTTGCGCCTGCTGGCAGTGCTGGGCCAGTATTTCTAGTATTTAAAAATTTTGATGCTATATATAGTTATAACGCAGCAGAAAGTTATGCGTTGGCAATCGCACATTTATCAGATCGATTGCAAGGAAAAGCCAAAATTGCAAACGCTTGGCCGACTGATGATCCTGGTACATCAAGAGCAGAACGCCGAGAAATTCAACGCTATTTAATCCAGCGCGGTTACGATATTGGTGCGATTGATGGTCTAATTGGGGATAAAACTCGACAGGCAATTCGTCAAGAGCAAACCCGATTGGGCTTAAATCCTACAGGTCGAGCGGGACAGCAGATATTGAGTGCGTTTAGAAATGAGCAGGCTCAGCTGATGATGCAATAAATAGGTTCTCGGATTAAAAAAGGTCAACATAGGTTGACCTTTTTTTGTGATGATGTTTCTAAATAATGGAGCGATCGATTTTAACAGCATCGAGTAAGTCAAAAATGACTAAGGTTACATCTTGACTTAATTCTCGATCATTAAAAATTTCATAAGCTGTAATGGTGACATCTGTATCGCTTGGAAGTTGGCGTTGTTCCTCTTCAATTAAATCTTGAATAGGTAATAGTGTTTGCTTAATTTGAATATGTAAGACGTCTTCGAATTTAATGTTCTCATCATCGAGTTCGATGAGTTGTTTATTGAAATATGGCAGTAAAATTGAGTAGAGATAAGGTTGAAGCTCGACAATATCAAATATTTCAATATCGCGAGTTTCCTCGATCGTGCTGATATGATCATTTACCTCAAGAATAATATGATAATAACTCACGTCTCTCTCCTCTGATTAATTTCAAAATACCTTAACACGAATTCAAAACTATTCAATTAAATCCGTAATTTAATTATGGGATTGAGCTGTGGTGCTGATTTTATCGACTTTTTAGCAGTTCGAGGTCGGCAGCAGTCAATTTAAAATTGGAGAAATTCTGCTTTTCTAGAATTGGATACATTAAGGCATTGGGGTCGTTAGTATGCTGGAGACCTAATGCATGACCTAATTCGTGAGCCAATGTGATTCGAAGCTCATCTATAGATTGAAATTCATAAATATTGATTTCACGACCATTAAACTCGCCTTTATGGAACATTTTGGCTTGAAAAACTTGGTTGAATTCATCAATGGCTTTACGTTGTTGGTGTTGGGATTGATTGAATTTTTCAACTTTATCGTTGAGTTCTGTTCGTAAGATGTTAAATCTTTCAATATTGCTTTCAATCCTAAGCTTCTGCTGTGTGAGTCGTGTCTTAGAGTTATTGATCTGCTGAAGTTGTGAATCTGTAATAGATGTGTTTAAGCCATTAATGTGGTGGACGAAATTATTATGTTGATCTAGATCATTACTATAGTTGTGTTGCTGCTGTTCAATTTGCTGTTTTAAAAATTCAAGTTGTTGTGATTCTTGCTCTAGCTGTAATCTCATTTGGTCGGCTAATGATTTGCTATTTTCAAATTGCTTTAGCGTATGTTTTCTATAATTTGATTCATTTTGACGTTCATCAAAAATGAGATTAATTGTAAGACGAGCATTGGGGTCGTAAACAAAATATTTTTGTTGAGTTTGATTTTCCCAGATATTCGCTGCCTCTTGAGTTATTTGGCGTAATGCCTCTGCATCAAGTTGAAATCTTGGGTCAATAAACCCAATACGATATCTTAGGCGTTGATCAATGGGGTGTTGAAGCCGATCTAAAGTTGAATTGTGATTTAATTGAGGATGAATAAAACGTTGTACAGCAAAATATGCAATGCATAAAAAGGAAAAGATCAAAATAATGGAGCGCATCATGCGAGCAATTCAACTTAATTTTTATTCAATGTAGCGTAAAAAAACATTTTGGAAAATAAAACATCAAAATATATGAGCTCCAGTGTGTATAAAAATGAAAATTATTCGTAAAATTTAAATGAATGATGAAAATAAATATGAATAATGATTAAAAAATGAGTGAAAATTCATGTTTTTCATCTTTTTAGTCGAAAAAAGCAACACCCGTTGAAAATAAGTGAAATAAGGGGTTGCAAGGGAAGAAAAAATCTA
>NZ_VPDP01000019.1:0-47928 GCF_013417635.1 Acinetobacter sp. YH12239
TTCCCGAACTCAGAAGTGAAACCTCTTAGCGCTGATGGTAGTGTGGGGTTACCCATGTGAGAGTAAGTCATCGCCAGCTCATTATTCTAAACACCCCCTTCAATAGAAGGGGGTGTTTTTTTATATGGGATAATCAGAATTCGAAATAATTTGAGTAGATATCGCGAAATTTTCTGATTTAATCTAATGTTTAGTGTACTGCTGAAATTTTCTCTAAAAAGTATTTTGTTCTTTCATGTCGCTCTTGTGGCTTATTAAAGAAGTCATCAGTCGGGCAATCTTCTAAGATTATGCCTTGATCCATAAATATCACTCGATCTGAAACTTTTTTTGCAAATCCCATTTCATGCGTAACACACATCATTGTCATGCCTTCTTTTGCAAGTTGGCTCATGACTTCAAGCACTTCACCGACCATTTCAGGATCTAATGCGGAAGTGGGTTCATCAAATAGCATACAAACTGGATCCATACAAAGACCACGTGCAATCGCGACACGTTGTTGTTGACCACCTGATAATTGTCCTGGAAATTTATCTTTGTGTGCTGTCAAACCGACTCGATCCAAATATTGTAAGGCCTTTATTTTAGCTTCTTCAGTTGAGCGATTAAGTACTTTGATTTGTCCTATTGTTAGGTTATCTAACACAGTCATGTGAGGAAAAAGTTCAAAATGTTGAAATACCATACCTACTCTAGATCTGAATTTTGCTAGATTCGTTTTAGAATCTTTTAACGCTGTACCATCAACGATAATATTTCCTTGTTGAAAAGGTTCTAAAGCATTTACGGTTTTAATGAGTGTAGATTTACCTGAGCCAGATGGACCGCATACAACGACAACTTCACCTTTATTAATAGTGGTTGAGCACTCGCTAAGTACCTGAAAATCTCCATACCATTTGGATACATCTTGAATTTCAATCATTGGCATTTTGATTCTCCTTATCGAATAATGGCTATTTTTTGATGTAAGCGTTTAACTAGTCGTGAAAGTGCAAATGAAATGACAAAATAGACGATAGCAACAACTAGATAAAAAACGGCTTTGGTTTCCGAACCATAGGTATTAGCTAAAGTATTTGCATTGCCTAGGAAATCTGGTGCACTGATGACATAAACCAAAGATACATCTTGAAAAAGAACAATGGATTGCGTCAATATAACGGGTAACATATTTCTAAAAGCTTGGGGTAAAACTACGTATGACATCGTCTGGCGATAATTAAACCCCAAGGCGTAACCTGCATTCACTTGTCCTTTAGAAACTGATTGAATGCCAGAGCGGACAATTTCTGAAAAAAATGCAGCCTCAAAAATGGCGAAGGTTACTACACTTGAAAATAAAGGTCCCCAATAGGTGTGATATTGGAAATCGAAAAACTTAGGAAGTAAAAAGTAAAAGATAAAAATAACTTGAATGAGGGGAACACCTCGAAAAAAGTCGACATAAAATTTTGCAAATCCACTGGCAATTTTATTATTTGATAGACGCATCATCGCGATTGGTGTACCAAGAAGAATCCCACCAATAATTGAAAGAATGGTTACTGTAACTGTGAATTTAAAACCAGCGATCAAACTTGCAACAACATCGGGATGATTTAGAACACTGAAGTCCATTTTATTTACCTCCCGAACCTAGACCTGGTACCGCCATCCGTTTCTCAATCCATGCCATCAGGTATTTAATTGAATAAGTGATGATGAGATAAACAGGTGTTGAAAGAATTAAAATGACCACATCTTGAGAGGTTTCTTCTCGCATTGTTTTGGTATATGCAAAAAAATTCAAAACACTTAAGGCAAAAAGCACGGCTGAATTTTTAAATACATTCATTGCTTCCGATGTTAGTGTTGGCCAAACGATTCGATAAGCCACTGGCAGAATGACATAACGATAACTTTGGTTTAAATTTAAACCAATCGCATAAGCTGCATTTTTTTGACCTTGTGAAACGGTATTAATACCTGCTCGAACCTGCTCAGCAATCCTTGCAGCGGTATATAGACCCAGTGCAAATACACCAATAATTGCTGGATTATTATTTAAAATATTTTGCCACCATCCGCCAGGAACCATTTCACCACTTCCAGTACTCATACTTAATGGCAGGAGTTGAGGAAAAACGAATGCCCAGAAAAATAATTGAACGATTAAGGGTATATTTCTAAATAACTCTACATAACAAGTCCCAATGAATGAAAGTAACTTATTGGGTAATGTACGCATAATGCCAATAAGTGAACCAAGTAAAAATGCGATGAAAAAGGCAATGACAGCAGTCCAGATCATGGTCCAAATACCTGATCCAAGTATTTGTAACCAAGTCGGTGCATCAGCAACAGCTGAATAACTTGAACCTCCAATCGCACTACAGATAGATTCAGCCCAATCTTTTTTATCAACACCATATTCGTTGGATGCCAAGCAAAATGACGTCCAATTTAAAGAACCAACAGTCATTGAAATTCCCTGCAATGGTTATGAGAAAAAAGGGCTTAAGTGTTTCTATTTAAGCCCTCATAATTTTAGTTATTTAATCCCTGCATCATTCGGAGATGCTTTTAATTTTTTAAATGAGCTACTCATAGGCATGTTTAGATTGATATTGCGTGGTGGAATAGGTGATAAGAACCATTTTTTATAAAGGGTATCCATTTGACCATTTTTCCACATACCAGTTACCACACGATCTGCAATCGCTTTAAACTTGGCATCCCCTTTAGGCAGCATAATTCCGTAAGGTTCTGACGAAAGGACTGGACCTACAATTTTAAAATCTTGAGGTTTTGATGATTTGGCAATGAGCCCTGCAAGAATATTGTCATCCATAACAAATGCAGCTGCACGTCCCGAAGCGACCATTGCAAAAGAATCAGCATGATCTTTACCATAGACATTGGTAACTTTTATTTTTTCTCCTCGTGCACCCATTTTGATGTATTTATCCGAGGTTGTTCCTTGCGTTGTGGCAACGGCTTTACCATTTAAATCACCTAAATCTTTGAAAGGCGCTGAAGCTTTGACTGCCATACGTACTTCAGTGGCAAAGTAATTTGTAGAGAAGTTGACTTGCTGTTGTCGCTGAACAGAATTGGTTGTTGTGCCGCATTCCATATCAATGTTTCCAGCGAGCATTTCAGGAATTCGCGTGGAAGAAGTAACCGCTTTATATTCAACTTTTAAGTTGGGGAGTTTTAACTCTTTTTTTAATTCGTTGGCTACGTTATTACAGATATCGATGGCATACCCCATAGGTTTACCACCAACAATATATGAGATTGGATCAGAAGATTCACGATACCCGATGATCACTTTTCCATTTTTTTTGATTTTCGCAACGGTGTCAGTAGCATTGGCTTGACTCATTGTTCCACCAGCGATGATGAAGCCTAATGCGCTGAGAAGGACTTTACCAGATAGACTTTTCATCAAGAAATCTCCATGTCTTTTAATATATCGTTCTTATAATTTTGACAGTTCTCAAATTTGGTTGAAATCTATTCAAAATAAGCTATTAATTATTTTTATACTTTCTATGAGAATAAGTAAAGAATAAAAAATACTCGAAATTCGAATGAATTTAGATTTTTTGATCAACGCGAAACAAATCATGAACTTATAACACCTTGATCATGAGTAAGTGGTTTATTTTTAATCAACCATAACTGCAGATAACGCTAAAAAATTATTTTTTTAATTTAAACTTGAGTGCTCATATTTTTTTGAATATTAATTAAAAAAAAGTGATTGAATTATAATGTATTTTATCCTTATTTGTTATTAATAATTAAGACTAATTGATTAACCTAACACTTGAAACTTATGTTATAAGAATTGTAGGCATGATTATTGCTTAATAATAAAGATGTTAGGGGGTAATGATTTATGAAATTAGCGTTAGGACTAAAAGTATCCAATTCTTTGTCTTTGACACCCCAACTCCAACAAGCGATCCGACTTTTACAATTATCCAGCTTAGAGTTGGAGCAAGAAGTTCAATTGCAGTTGGATAGTAATCCCTTACTTGAGAAGGTGGAAGACGATTCCCCAATGCAAAGTTTGGAGGAGTTGAATCAGGAGCAGTCTGTTAGTGATCTTACTCGAGAACTAAATGCAGATCATTTACCAAATGACTTGCCTGTTGATACGGAATGGGATGATGTCTATACCCATCAATCATCATCAATGGAATTACCAGAATATGAAGAACGTGAGGATAATCGTTCAATTCAAAATACACTGAAAGATCATATTTTAGAGCAAGTTAATCTTCTAAATTTCTCCCAAACTGATCTTTTGATCGCTTATTGCATCGTAGATGGTTTGGATGAAAAAGGCTTTTTAGATGAGAGCGTTGAAGAAATTCACCACGCAGTGCTGACTTTACTCGCACAGATGGATATTGAAGAAGATGTTGAGATTGATGAAATTTTAGTAGTGTTGAAACATATTCAAAGACTAGAGCCGATTGGCGTTGGTTCACGCAATCTTGTGGAATGCTTATATGTTCAGCTTCAAGTTTTGCCTAATACCTTACCTTGCCGTAATGACGCGTTATTGTTATTGCAGCATTATGAATTATTGATTGCCAATGACCTAAATAAATTACTGAAGCAAACAGGTTTTAAACTTGAACAGTTAAAAGCAGCGATACAACTTTTAAAATCATTACAACCCTATCCAGGGTTAATGTTTGAAAATAAAGAATCTGAATATCAAGTGCCTGATGTTGTGGTGGCAAAGAAAAATGACAGTTGGCATGTGCACTTAAATCCAGATATTTTGCCAAAGTTACGTATCAACCCTTATTACGCAAATATGATTCGTCGAGCTGATCAAAGTGCAGATAATCAATATTTACGCAATCAAATGCTTGATGCTAAAAATTTTATTAAAAGTGTAGACGAACGCCATAAAACGCTTTTAAAAGTGGCGACGTGTATTGTTCAGCATCAGCGAGATTTTTTAGAGTTGGGTGCTGAAGGAATGAAACCTTTGGTGTTGAGAGATGTGGCGGAGGAAGTTGAGTTACATGAATCAACAGTATCTCGTGTAACCACCAATAAATATTTACTTACCCCGAGAGGGTTGTTTGAACTTAAATATTTTTTTTCAAGCCATGTTGGAACAACGTCAGGTGGTGAAGCGTCTTCAACTGCGATCCGAGCAAAAATTAAAAAGTTGATTGCTGAAGAGAACCCAAGGAAACCATTATCTGATAACAGTTTAGCTAAGTTGTTAAATGAGGATGGTATCGATGTTGCACGTCGTACAGTCGCAAAATATCGCGAATCGTTACATATTCCTGCATCATCCGATCGAAAAGTCTTGATCTGAAATTTGAAGTGTGATTATTCTAGAGGTTCATTATGACGAAATAATGAATCTCTTTTTTTTTAGTTACACGAGGTTTAGCCAGCATGATTTCATGACTTAAATTTGCAGAATAATTCTATGTTGAATGTTCTGTCATGCAATCACATGGCTTAACTCAATCAAATCCTTTAGAAGGAGAGGGATAGGATTATGCAAATAACAATTCGTGGACATCATTTAAGTATTACTCCTGCAATAGAAGAGAATATTCGTTGTAAATTCGCCGAAATGACCAAGCACCTTGATCAGGTCAATAGTATGCAGGTGAAACTCACAAAGGATCACCAAGTCGATAAGCGTTCGAAAAAAGGAAGCTCGAATCATATCGCTGAAGCAATCGTGCGTTTACCCGGCGTCGAACTTTTTGCTCAGGCATCTGGCGATGATATGTATGCATCAATTAAAAAATTGACTGAGAAAATAAAAAGACAGTTAATGCGATATCGTAAAATGCAAATGGCTTTTCAGCCACTGCCTATATGACAGTCTGTAGCTGGAAATAAAAAAAGAGGTATATTACCTCTTTTTTTTATAGATAAATTGTATAGCAGATGAATTCATTGAATGAGTTATAGTAAAATAATTCGTTTTTACACAATCGATCGTCCCATGAGAGGTCTTTGCAATGAATAGTGAACAGCTCACTGAAATCTTAAAAGCTGCTTTCCCTTCTGCTGATGTTGCTGTAAGTGGACAAGGTGGGAAATTTGACCTCCGTATTGTAGATGATCTGTTTGAAGGTAAAAGAACAGTTGCTCGTCAACAAGCAGTTTATGCTCCTCTTAACGAATATATTAAAAGTGGTGCAGTTCACGCTGTAACCATACGCGCAATGACAAAAGAAGAATGGCGCAAAGCTAGTCTTTTCGGAGCTTAAGGAATAAATGGATAAATTTCTAATCACTGGTGGTAAAAGACTAGAAGGCGAAGTTCGCATCTCTGGTGCAAAAAATGCTGCATTGCCACTTTTAGCAGCAATGATTCTTGCTGAAACACCAATTACGCTCAGAAATGTACCAAAGCTTAAAGATGTTCATACGCTTGTAAAATTAATTGCAGGTCTTGGGATTACCATGAAGTATGAAGGTGACACTGTAGTCGCTGATACTTCAACCCTTGATAATCAATTTGCACCATATGAACTCGTAAAGACTATGCGAGCGTCTATTTTAGTGCTTGGCCCATTACTGGCGCGCTACGGTAGTGCAAAAGTATCTTTACCTGGTGGTTGTGCTATTGGCTCACGTCCTGTTGACCAGCATTTAAAAGCATTAGAAGCTTTAGGTGCGGAAATTGAAGTCGAAGCAGGCTATGTCAATGCAAAAGTTGATGGTCGCTTAAAAGGCGGTGAAGTTGTTTTCGATATGGTCACTGTAGGTGGGACAGAAAACATCCTCATGGCTGCTGTTTTAGCAGAAGGTGTTACTACCATCCGTAATGCGGCTCGTGAACCTGAAATCACTGATCTTGCACAAATGCTCATTAAGATGGGTGCGAAGATTGAAGGTTTAGATACGGATACATTAATCGTCACTGGTGTAGAAAGTTTGCATGGTTGTGAGTATTCAGTTGTTGCTGACCGTATTGAAACAGGATCTTATTTAGCGGCTGCTGCTATTACGGGTGGACGAGTTAAAACGACACATACAGATCCATTGCTGATGGAATCAGTGTTGGATAAATTTGAAGAAATGGGTGCAGAAGTTACGCGCGGTGATGATTGGATCGAACTCGATATGATGGGTAAGCGTCCTAAGGCCGTTAGTTTCCGTACATTGCCTCATCCAGATTTTCCAACAGATATGCAAGCACAATTGATGGCGGTCAATGCAATCGGTCGTGGGTTTGCAACAATTTCAGAAACGATTTTTGAAAACCGTTTTATGCATGTACCTGAATTGTCACGTATGGGCGCTAATATTCAGGTTGAAGGTAATGATGCAGTTGTAACAGGAGTTGAAAAACTTTCAGCTGCACCTGTTATGGCAACAGATTTGCGTGCTTCATTTTCTTTAGTTTTGGCTGCTTTAGCTGCTGAAGGAGAGACTTTAATTGACCGTATTTATCACATTGATCGCGGTTATGAAGATGTTGAAGCAAAATTACAAGGTTTAGGTGCCCAAATTAAGCGAGTGAGCGAGTAAGTTAATGAGCGATATGAGAAACGATGATCCTAATTTTGACGTAATGGGCAATTTTGATCATGGTTTAACCTTAGCATTAAGTAAAGGTCGTATTTTAAAAGAGACATTGCCATTGCTAGAAACAGCAGGGATTAATCTTTTAGAAGACCCAGATAAATCGCGTAAATTAATTTTTCCTACGACGCATAAACATGTTCGAATTTTAATTTTACGTGCATCTGATGTACCAACTTATGTAGAAAATGGTGCGGCTGATATTGGTGTTGCAGGTAAAGATGTACTGATGGAACATGGTGCACAAAATGTCTATGAACCATTAGATCTTAAAATTGCAAACTGTAAGTTAATGACAGCGGGCAAAGTGGGTATGGAGCGTCCGAAAGGTCGTTTGAAGATCGCGACCAAGTACGTGAATTTGACGCGTCAATACTATGCGAGCTTAGGTGAGCAAGTTGATGTGATTAAACTTTACGGTTCGATGGAGCTTGCACCATTGGTTGGTTTGGGTGATTACATCGTCGACGTCGTGGACACAGGTAATACACTTCGCGCGAATGGCTTAGAGCCTCTTGAAGAAATTTGCAAAGTGTCTTCTCGTTTAATCGTGAACAAAGCGAGCTTTAAGCGTAAGCAAGCCTTACTTAATCCGATTCTTGCACAGCTTGAAAAAGCAGTGGAAGAAAGAGAAGCGAAAAAAGCTTAAGCTAGTTAAAAAAAAACCGCCTTATTAGGCGGTTTTTTTATGCGGTTTAATAATTTTAACTAGTTCTTGAACTAAATCATTAAAAGATTGATCGTAATCTTTTTTGTGCTCTGCAAAAGTTTTATCTGATTCGTTTATTTCTTTTGATAATGGATCGGTGATAGTAACTTTAATATTTTTTGTAGTTATCATTTCATATAATTGATCGCTGAATTCTCTTCGAGCAGCATTTCCGATTATAGGTGGTGAATTTTCGAAATTCGTACCAAAATTATGTAGATCAATGATCTGAGTATTTGGGGTCACCTTAAATGCGTCATTGATGTGTCTGTAATAATTATTTAAATAACTTTCTTCAATATAAGTTATAGATTGATCGAAAAAATGAAAATGCATATAGAACTTCTTGTAGAGCTGTTCATTAATACGATCTTGGTTGTTTAAGATTTTGTTTAATAGTTTTAAGCCTTGTTGAATTAATTCGATCTCATTAATTTGAGACAAGCTTACTCTTTCATGCTCAAGGCTTTGAATGATTACAATGCTTTCTTTAACGGAATTAAGTGATTCAATTAATTTGTATTTTTGTCAATTTTAAAATTCACTTCAATTAAAAGACTTATTAGTTTCTCAGCTTGTGATTTTTCTAAATCATATTGTTTTTCAATCTTCCAATTTAAGAAACCAATAATTGCAACTATTGGCGTCAGTACATATGCGGTTAAAGTTACTATATCTTGGATTCCTTGTTTAGTAACGGCACACATCAAAGACTGTCCCTGACAGTAATAAAAGTATTGAAAAAATCTACAAATAGTTAAAACAACGACATAAATACCTAAATAGTAACCGACATATTTTTCTATTTCTTTCATCTAAAATCCCCCCGAATAAAATCAAATTATGATAAGAACAGAGCTCAATAGAAAATTCAATTTAATCAAAAGTTATTTTCAATCATTTCTATCTGGGTTGCTTGAATGAAGATGCCCACAAATCAACAGAAAACAGGTAAACTAAAGCTTCCCTTTAATTTCATTGTGGATAAATTGATGCGACGTTTATCGACTCAAGATCAAAATTTTAAGCAAGACTTTGCTGACTTGCTCGCTTTTGAAACCGTGAGTGACCCAGAACTTTTAAAAACAGTAGACCAAATCATTGCCGATGTTCGTCAACATGGTGATGCTCATGTTCTCAAACTCACACAACAGTTCGATCGACATCCAGCGCATCAATTTTCAGATTTAGAACTGACACAAGAGCAACTTAAAGCTGCATTTGATCATTTAACGACTGAAGTTCGAGAAGCTTTAGAGTTAGCTGCAAATCGTGTCCGTGAATTCCATCAGGCACAAAAACAAGATGGTTGGACCTATGTTGATGCTTTGGGTAACACCTTAGGTCAAAAAGTGACGCCGCTTGACCGTGTTGGAATTTATGTGCCAGGTGGTTTGGCTTCATACCCATCATCAGTACTCATGAATGCTGTTCCTGCTCACGTCGCAGGAGTACCTGAAATTATTATGGTTGTGCCTGCACCAAATGGTGATTTAAATCCATTGGTGTTGGCAGCTGCGTATTTGGCAGGTGTCACTCGTGTATTTACGATTGGTGGTGCGCAAGCGGTTGCAGCATTGGCCTATGGTACTGAAACTATTCCAGCAGTAGACAAAATCACTGGACCTGGCAATCGTTTTGTTGCAGCAGCAAAACGCGCCGTATTTGGTCAGGTAGGTATTGATATGATTGCAGGTCCTTCAGAAATTTTAGTGTATGCTGAAGGGGACAATAATGCAGAATGGCTTGCAATGGATCTTCTGTCTCAAGCGGAGCATGATACTGTTGCTCAAGCTGTATTTATTACGCCAGATGAGCAACTGCTTCATGATGTCGCGATTGCAATTGAAGAGCACTTAAAAGCACTTCCTAAAGCAGAAATCGCACGAACTTCTATTGCTAATCGTGGTGCACTCGTTTTAGTTAAAGACCGTGCCGAAGGTGTGGAATTGATCAACCAAGTTGCCCCTGAACACTTGATGCTATGTTTAGATGAAGCACAAGAAATGGCTGAAAGTATTCGCCATGCAGGTGCTATCTTCATGGGGCGTTATACGCCTGAAGCAATTGGTGATTACTGTGCAGGTCCGAACCATGTATTGCCAACCTCGGGTACGGCACGTTTTTCATCACCACTCGGGGTGTATGATTTCCAAAAGCGTTCAAGCTTAATCATGTGTTCAGAAGATGGCGTGAAAACTTTAGCGAAAACAGCAGATATTCTTGCACAGCAAGAAAACTTAGATGCTCACGCTCGTTCAGCGCGATATCGTTATCAGTAATTTAAACCATAAATTTGGTATGAATATTCCTCTCTAAATCTGTTTTTAAGCATTGCTTGAAATCGAAATGCAAGTGGGGTTGGGTGAGGGTAATTAAAAAATCTCTCCCTAACCTCCTTAGTCAGTGAGGGGAATTTAGAGAATTTAAAAATGAATATTACAGTAGAACAAATGCGTTTTTGGAGTCCAGAAGTACGTGAACTAGAGCCATATGTGCCTGGTGAACAACCCAAAATCCAAAATCTTTTAAAATTGAATACCAACGAGAACCCGTATCCACCATCTCCAAAAGTTGTAGAAGCGGTACAACAAGTTTTAGCAAATGGCGCGGATGTTTTACGTTTGTATCCTGACCCTGACGCATCGGAATTAAAGCAAGCAATTGCGAAACAGCAACATGTTCCAGTGGGACACGTGTTTGTTGGTAATGGTTCTGATGAGGTTTTAGCTCATATTTTTAAGGCATTTTTTGTTCAAGATTTGCCAATTCTTTATCCAGATATTACCTACAGTTTCTATCCTGTTTATAGCCAATTTTTTGGTGTGAAAACTCAAATTTTGCCTTTAAACGAAAAATTTGAAATTGTTGTGGATGACTATAAGCAACCAAATGGCGGCATCATTATCACCAATCCAAATGCCCCTACCAGTATTGCACTTGGTTTGTCTGCAATTGAGGAAGTACTTCAATCGAACCCAAATTCAGTGGTTGTGATTGATGAAGCATATGTAGACTTTGGTGCTGAATCTGCAGTGGCTCTCGTAGAAAAATATGACAACTTGGTGGTCTGTCAAACAACTTCGAAATCACGTTCGCTTGCGGGATTACGGGTCGGGTTTGCGATTGCACAGCCGCATTTAATTGCAGCGTTAGAAGCGGTAAAAGATAGCTTCAATTCATATCCAATGGATCGTTTTGCGATTGCCGCTGCAGTGGCGTCTTTCGAGGATCAAGCCTATTTCGAAGCGCAAAATGCCAAAGTAATTGCCAGTCGTATAAAGTTAGTTGAGCAGCTGCAATCTTTAGGATTTGATGTGTTGCCTTCTGCCGCAAATTTTATATTTGCAACTTTACCAAGCAAAGATGCAGGTCAGCTTGCAAATGAATTGCGAGAGCGTGGCATTATCGTAAGATATTTTAATAAACCACGTATTAATCAGTATTTGCGTATCACCATTGGTACCGATGAGCAAAATCAACGTTTAGTAGACACCTTGAAGAATGACATTTTAAAAGTGTGAGTGCTACAAATTTAGTTGTGGAAAAAGCGACCAGATGGGTCGCTTTTTTTATGATTCGTACCATTGATTCATCAGTTTTAGCATGGCATCAACCTTATCAAAACATTCTTGATATTCTGCATCGCAATCTGAACTGATTGTGACACCACCACCAGCCCAAATAGACACATCTTGCTGATATTTTTGAATTGTTCGAATCAAAATATTCCAAGAGCCAGTTCCATCAAAATTGAAATAACCAATAGAGCCACAGTATGCACCGCGTGGGGACTCTTCAAGTTCTTCAATAATTTCCATCGCTCGAATTTTGGGTGCCCCCGTTATTGAACCGCCGGGGAGCGCTGCGTGTAAAACATCTAATTGATGAACATCGGATTTTAATGTCGCTTCAATTTCACTGACCATGTGGTGGACTTGATTAAAGCTTTCAATGTTAAATAATTTTGGTGTCTTGACAGTGCCAGTTTCTGCATAAATGCTTAAATCATTTCTGAGAAGGTCAACAATCATCAGATTTTCGGCCTTATCTTTCTCAGAGTTGATGAGTGTTTGTTTGGATTCTTGGTCTTTTTGAGGATCTTTAAAGCGTGGCATGGTGCCTTTGATCGGTTTAGTGATCATTTTTTTATTGGGTCTAAACTCGATAAATAACTCAGGTGAACAGCTCAAAAGTTCAAGGTTATCAATTTTAAGATAAGCAGCATAAGGAGCATTTGTGAGTGCCCAAAAAGGTTTAGCTATACTCAGTAGCTCACCTTCAGCTTGTGCTACAAATTCTTGAGTTAGGTTAATTTGGTAACAATCCCCAGCAACAATGTAATCTTGTACTCGTTGAAATGCAGTTCGATATTGTTGTTTAGTCCAACGTGCTTGCATGGGTGAACTGAGTTGAAATGATGATGAACTAGATTGCTGAATACAGTCTAATAATCTTGTATAAAGGCACTCGGCATTATGTTCAGTGCTATAGAAAACCCAATCATTATTTTCATAAATCAAATAGCTTTCATACAAGCCAAAAAACAATTGTGGTTGTTTTTTTACCTTGGTGTTGATTTGAAAATTTGCTGCAAAATTATAATCATAGTAACCAATGTAACCGCCTCTGAAATAATGGCTTGCAGAATCTGGAAGTGAATTTTCGCTACATTGAACAAAATCTTTGAGTGAAGAAAATTGGCTTTCATACTGATAATTAAAATCAGAGCAACGCACAAATTGACTGAATCCGCCGTTTATATAAACGCAATATTTTTTTGGCAAAAATCCGATAATCGGTAAATCCTGATTTTCAAGATATACCAATCCTGTCAATGAACCAATTTTTTGCAAAAAATCAGCTTTACTCAGTCCTGAAATTTTTAAGTTTTGTTTAAAAAATGAAGCACTTACCATTTGTGACTTGTTACACTCTTTTCAGAAAATTTGCATCACCTATTTAATACTAGTTCACACTTATGCCATTTATCGGGAATAGGTCGAATTTTCTTAACAGATATTGATCATAAGATAACATAAGGTTAACTTAATACTGCAAAGCGAACTGCTCAAGGATGAAGTTTCAGTCGTTAAATTATAAAAACTTCAGAAACACGGAGAGCAGTCAAAAAAATGAAAAAAATGCTCTTGGGAGAGTACATAATGAAATTATTCACAAAATTGGCTTTAGTTTCTTCAATGGCGGTGAGCGTGAATGCTATGGCGATGCAGGCAATGGATGATGCATCACTCAGCGCAACGACTGGTCAAGACGGTATTACTATTGCCATTGATACAACTGCTGGTATCGAAATCGATAAGTTATATATTCATGATAATGATGGTTTTACAAATAGCGCTTTGACATTCGGTGATACGACCATTAATACAGCTGGCACTGATGATCCAACAATTGGTGCTGGTGCAATCACGGTTAACGGTTTAACGATTTCAAAGGGTACTGGAAATACTCAAAACTTAGCAACGTTGAAAGTTGATGCCGCAGATGTTGGTGGTCAAGCGGTACTTAATGTTCTTGCTGAAACTGGTGCTTTAGACATCAATGTTGGTTCTATTGGGGTTGCAAGCTCTGGCACTTACAGTTCTGATGACAATGTTCGTGGCGTTGTTGAAGGCTCTGAAAAACAAATTATTACAGGTTTAACATTATCATTGGGTGCAACCAAAGCAAACGTTCAATTAGGTAATGCACCTCAAGGCGCTATGATTGTCGTTGATTCTGAAATCACTGGTGGTTTATCTACAAGCTTAACTATTAATGATACATCTACATCGGGTGGTGGTAGCATAGGAATCGAGGGCTTGAAAGTTACAAGTTCAGGCAGTAAAAACCTGAATGCTGACGCCAAAATTGGTGTAACAAAAGATGGATTATATATCAGCCCAGCTCAATCACCATTAAATGCTTACATCCAAAAAGTTTCTTTAGGTGAAGCTAATAAGAGTATCGGTTCAATCGAAGTTCAAGGTTTGAATTTGGGTAGCACTTCAATCAAAATTTCTGGTCACTAAGTTTTTATACAAAAAACGCGTGTTGATCACGCGTTTTTTAAATTTTGCGAATTTGAAATTAAAAAGTAAAAGTACTGTATTTTTAGGATGAAAAAGGTATTCTGAATATAAGAATAAATGTGAGTGCAAACTCCAACTACAGAATCATAAAGGCAAGTACGCCGAACTAGAACAGTTAACATTATGATAGAAATTACTTTAGGCTCTGCAATCATGTATTTTTTTGCGAGTCATGCTCTCGAAATTAAAGAAAAACCACGCGAAGCAGTTTATTACAGTGAGATATCAGACTCACGACATCTATCTTATACAAAAAATCACCGTGAACCTGTAGCAATCAAGCCGGCTATCGAAAATCAGTTTAGAGGAATAGTCCGTCAAGCGTATGACTATAGTTGTGGTTCTGCGGCTTTGACGACAGTTCTTAATGGTCACGCAGGTCTAAATTTGACAGAACAACAAACCATGGAGGGATTGTTGCGATTTGGCGAATATGATCGAATCATTGAGCGTAGAAGCTTTTCATTATTGGATATGAAGCGCTTCGTCACTGCTTTAGGTTATGAAAGTGGGGGTTACCGTGGTGAATTCAAAGACCTGATTAAACAGACACAACCTGCAATTGTTCCAATTCACTATGCAGGTTTTAAGCACTTTGTTGTATACAAAGCATATAAAGATGGAAGGGTTTATGTTGCTGACCCTGCATTAGGAAATATCAGTTTTGATGAAGCACGATTTAAAGAAATTTGGGAAAACAATACCTTATTTTTAGTGAATGTCCCCGAATCTCAACAGAAAGATCTATTGGCATTACAAGAAACAGATTTAAGACATGTCGATGATGCAACAATTAACCGTTACGCCTTAGTTGATGCACAATTTTCGTCAGATTATATGAATAAAATCGCAGATAAAGCCTCAACTATGCGTAAAGTATTAGATCTTGATCCCAAATCTCCAACGTATAATCAACCCATTACAACATATATGCGGCTTTACTATAAACGTAAGTAAATTGAATTGAAACAAAATCCAAATAATGAAGAATTGTGGTAGGAAGTAAAATGAATAATCAATGGACGAAAAGAACGCTACTCGCAATCAGTATTCAAATGATTGTCACAGGCGTCTATGCAGCACCCGAAACAGTTGAAGCTCCATCAGAAGAGAATATTTCTCAAGATACTCAAAATAATACTGAAAATAGTTCGGCGACCGAACTTGAACAAGCACAATCAAGTTATACGGCAGAATCTACTGAAAATGTTGATGCAACACCTTCTCTTAAGCCAGGTGTTGAAGGGCAGGCTGCAAATGCACTCCAACAAAAAGAAGGTGATGCGACGCAAGAGACTAACTTGCAGGAAGTTTTTTCCTCTAATGAACGACAATATTCACTGATCAAACGTGGTGAATTTTCAACATTTTATGATCTTGATTATTCGTACTATCGGGATTCACAAATAAATGCTTCGATCGATGAAGGACAGTTGTATCAACTTCGTATTGATGAAGATGCAAATCATACGATTACCAATACCATCACGGCCCAATATGGTTTAAGAGATAACATCACGCTAAACGCTTCAATTCCATTGGTTGCAAAGTCTGATAGTGTCAAAGATACGACCACGGCTGGTTTGGGTGATATTAGTTTAGGGGCGCGTTGGGAGCCATTTCCACTGAAAGAAGGTCGTTTGCCACTTATTTTGTTTGGTAATCTCTCGACAAAAACAGGTGATAGCCCCTATGAAATTAATCCTTTGACGGATCTCTCAACAGGTAAGGGGTATTATTCAGTTGGTGTTGGTGCAAGTACAAGAAAATATATTGATCCAGTTGTATTATTTGCGTCAGTATCAACAAATTATGGTTTTAAAGAATCTGGCTTAAATCAAATCCGAGGGGGGGGAAATACTCAAGGTGAAGGTTTAACCGGGCGTAACCGTGTTTTAGATACTTTTGAACCCGGTGTTACGGCTGGATTCTCGTTCGGGTTTGCATATTCATTTAACTATGATGTCTCCTTGACCATGTCTTATCAGCAATCGATGAACATGGGTACCAAATTTACATATGATACAGGTGAATATTACGAGCCTGCGACTCAGACCAGCTCTATGTTTGCGGTGGCACTTGGTGTACGTGTAAGTCCAAAGACGATTGTCAATGGAACGATTGGTATCGGGTTAACTGAAGACTCTCCAGATGTTTCTCTCGGCCTATCGTTCCCATTAGATATACTTGGCTTCGGTAAGAAAAAAGCAAGCTAAAGGAGTTCGGAAATGAGTCAATTCCGTTTGCATCCTTTAGTTACAGCAATTGTTCTGAGTGGATGTAGTACGCAAGTCTTTGCACACCTTGGGCAGAATTTATCTGTAGATGTACGCTCATTATCAATGGGTAATGCTGTCACTGCAGATCCACCCGGGATTAGTGCAATTCACTTTAACCCTGCGGGTTTAACCAAACTCAAAGGGTTACAAACTGACGTTCAAGGCTTAGTTGCTAATTTTGATATTCAGCGTGAATTTTCCGCGCCATCAGGTTATGACGTCTTTGGATATTCTGATGATCCATTAATTTGTAATGACGCGCTTGATAATCCATCAAACCTCTGTACTGATTTTAAGGATTCTGTGAGAGGTGATGTCGAGTACGCATCCTTATATATTCCTATATTGAAAAAAATGGTGGATTTAGGAGAGGGATGGCCCGTAGCAGCTCCAACTGGAGGGATCTCCTACAACCCACCAGGATCTAAGTTTACTTTCGCTACAGCAGTTTATGCACCAATGGTTGCAGGTTTCGGTGCAGAAGATGGTAATCCGGGTAACTTCATGGGGCAGCAAGTTGCCATGGAGCGTATTACATATTTATCACCATCGATTGCATATCAAGTAAATGACGAACTTTCAATTGGTGCTTCAGTGGGCATGTCTTATCAAGCCATTGCCATGAAAACAGATTTACGTTTTCCAAATGAAATGATTGGTCTTCTTCGGATGGTGGATGAGTCTGTCTGTGCCCCTTTCCGTGGAGGGAATGACAATATTGTCACGAATATTTTGTTATTCGGCTTATGTAATACCAATGAGGGCATGAATCCATTTTCAACTTTCGGGAAAATCAATGTTGAAATGGAGCAGAGTTTATCACCAAGCTACAACTTAGGTGTCTTGTGGGAACCCACTGAAGAGTTTGGTTTGGGGTTGGTTTACCAAAGCGGTGCTAAAATGCGCTTGAAGGGTAAATATATTGTAGAAAATGGAAACGCATCCCGAGAATTAATCAAAGGACTAAACTCCTCACCTACGGGGCAAGTTTTGGCAACTATACTTGGTTTTCCGAACTATGTACCTGCGATTGAAACTGGTCTAATGTCTATGGATTTAGAATATCCAGCACATTTCCAAGCGGGGATTAAGTACAAAGTATTCCCGGACTTACAAGTAAATTTCGATGTGGGATGGACTGACTATGCGGCTTGGGATAAGTTTAAATTTGAGTTCGATCGTCAAATTTCTGCTCTGAAGATTGCAAAACTGTTATCTAATGATGTAACAGACTCTTCTTTATCTCTGCCTCTAGGTTTTCAATCCCCATGGAGTTGGGGCGTTGGCGTTGAATATTCTGCCAATGACCGTTTGAAATTCCGTGCTGGTTATGAACCTAGAACAAGTGCGATCCCAGATGGAAAGCGGAATACAATGGTACCGATCAATAATGCACAATTGTTTGGATTGGGTATTGGTTACCGTTTTGATGAAGATACAGATATTGATTTATCAGTCGGGTTCCTTCGTAGCCGCGATAGAATTCCAGCGGGATCAAGTAGCCTAGCCAATCTAGACGCCGTGGATAATTTATTACTTAATCCATATGCAGGCTTAAATGTATCGACAAATACCAAAGTTACGATTTTAGGTATTAATTATAGAACGAGATGGTAATGGACTTAAATCTTGAGCAATTTAAACAAATAAAAACAAGAGTGAGCCAGTCTCTCGGTTGTGTTATATGTGCAGGTTCTTTTTTAGTAAGTCCTACATTGTATGCCCAAGACTTTTACACAATTATAGGTCCAGATGGCAGACCGATTGTCATCGAAAGAGCTGCATCTAGTGCTCAAAAAAACGAATCTATTAAAAATCAAAAATCAGTTCAAAGAGAAAATATTCAGCCAAAAATCATTCAAAAAAAACCGGCAGATGAGCCTAAAAAAATACATGTTGAAATCGCTCAGCCGAGTATTAAAGCTCCTACAGCGAGCAAATCAGTTGGGCGCAGTCAAAATGACAATGTTGAACAATCAGCAGTGAGTGTTGAAAAAAAGACTCAAGATCAAATGAAGAAAATTGATCTTGCACAGACTAAAGTCAATACGAAACATGAGCAGTCGTTAACAAAAAATAAATCTACACACGATCAAAATTCTAAAGAAAGCCTTCAACGTGTTGAGCAGATTTCAGATAGCAAAAACGCAGGTGGTTCACTGAAAGCTGAAACAGGAAGTCCTGTAACTGTGATTGATGGTGTTGAATACATTGATCATGAATATCTTGAGGATCATGAGTTTAATCTGGAAGGAAGAAAACGGTTTTATGTAGTTCCTGATACGCAGGGTGTAGGTGCAGCTCGTTTTGAAACGATTGAGCGACAAAAAGGGATTACCAAAGCCGTTTTATCTCAGTTCCTACGGCCGACAGAGCCTACAGCGAAAGAAGCAATGGCTTTATCGAGTACGTACATGCGTATTGAAGCAAAAGATCTTGCAGAATCTTTGGAACATACATGTTTTCAAGATAAAAAAATTCAGAAAGCTAAGCGTTTGAAGGGTGCTCAAGGTGAAATTGGTTTATGGCCAGTTGCGCCATTGAAAGAAGGTTTTGCTTACGAGGTGGTGGAGTTAGATGAATCAATTGATCAGATTCAAATTCAATCATTTGCTTCATCTCAAAATAACCCAACTTTTTATTGGCCGATTGCAGTATTTTTGGATCAGCAAGGTTGCATTTTAGAGGGAGCGACTGGTTTTAAAAGTACAAATACTCAAGCCAACGTCACGACATACTCTGCACTCGAAGGTATATTAAAAAAACCACCTCAAACACGATATTTATTACTCACCCCTTTAGTCGAATCAATTGATATTCAAAATCAAAAACTCGTGAATACTGGTCAGCTAAAGCTCAAGGCCATCAAATAAAAGAGAACTATAATGAAAAAGTCTAATATTATCCCATTCACGTTTTCCACGCTTTTTTTAGCATTGACTGGATGTGGTGGAGAGAGTGCTAAAATAAATGAAGATCCTAACCGTGGTTCCGTTACAACCTCTAATGGTTGTTTAACCTCAAATGATGCTAATTGTCTGGGATTTGTCTTGGACTATCCTGTAGAGGGACTAAAGTTCGATTGTAGTACTGACAAATTGAATCACTATCGAACTGAACTCGATCCTAATGTTGCGATTGGTTCATGCAAAGTGGGAGACAAAGTTACATTTTATATTCAGGGTGAAGCCAGTGCTCGAAAAATTGAGTTAGGGACGGTCGATCTAGGTTCAATTGTGCCTAAGAAAATGAGCGATGTTTATATTCAGATTGGTGTGCAAGATATGGCTCAAGGGCTAACTGGTAAGCCAATTGAAAATTTTAATATGTCCGATCCTACCTATAATGCAATGGTCGGAATTACACGAATTTTGCAAACATTAGGTGTAGATCAAATCAGTAATGTGCCTGGTGATATACAGCAAGTTGTGCTGTCAAAAGACAATTTGGATGGGCTTCAAGTGATCAGCCAAAATATAACGGCCAATGAGTTCAAAAATGGCAGTTATGTTCAGATCCTGAAACCATGGTTAGATGTCGATAAGGTATCAATTGATGATGCGGAAAAAGTAGCACAACAGATCATTAGAATGAGAAGTGTGGGTATTTATCAGGCCAATCACTTACTCTTTATTGGACAAAATACTAATTTTGCAGGGTTTCACGGCTCAAGCCTAAACAATAATCAAGCAATTGCTGATATGAGCGTAATTACTACGCGCGAAGGTTATGCGAGTGGTTATCTCTCACAGTGGAGAGGGAAACCAATTGTTACGGGTAGTAATACTTCAGAAGAGTTAGCACGAGTATTATTAATCAATCAAGTACCACCTGAAAAATTAGATGTCGTTTCTAATTCAAAAGATTGGTTGAATAATATCTCACAAAAAATACAAAAACCTTTAGTTTTTAAAAGTATTGAATCTTCAAATGACAAATTAGAAATCTATAAAGGAACTCTGTTTGGTCAATCCATTATTCCTGGTAATCAGTATGCTTATCAAGGATTCTTAGGCAGCAAGGATACACCTACAAGCACTGAGGTATACGGGGAGTGGCGTCAAGATGTCAATTCTGAGCGGTATACAGGTAAGCTTGATATTCTAAAATACAGTCCAGTGAGCTATTTAGATCGTAAAGTGTTCAAAACACGTAAAAATGTTGAAGCTGGGGATCAAATTATTTTCCCATTATACGCAGATTTAGTGTTTAACTTTAATGATAAAACGATTCCATCACAAACAGTGAGTATCGTCATTGATGAAAATGGAGATATACGAACCAATCGTACTGCATCGAGTTTAAAATCTACCACTTGTCCAAGCATTAAGAATACTTCAACCATGACAGATGAATTGGATGTTCAACAATTCATTATTGGTACGACAGGCACAACATATTCAACTGCAAATGATAAATCTCTGACAATACGTATGATTCTAGCGAATCCAATTTTTGGGAACCTAAATGGGGTCAGAGCTGGACTAAATAACAGACCAGACTTTGGAGTCGATTCTAATAGTGAACTTGTGTCATCTGGAGGTGTACGTTTAAATTTACAAAACTTAATCGTAAATAATGACATAAGAGCGGGTATTAATATCACGAGTTGGGATACTAAGGGCTCTACAGCCGCAGCTGAATGGGTGAATACGCATGCGACATACCAACACACGTACAATTCGATTCCAGAGAATAAACCAACGACTGAACAACTTAATCTAGCAAAGCTTAGAACAGGAACAATTGAAATTGCTTTAACACCTTGTTATCAAATAGGTCGAAAAGCTTAACCAAAAAAACTCCATCTTATGAGATGGAGTTTTTTTTAACCTGTTTGATCAAGTCGAGTACCTAAGGTCTCTAAGTGAGTAGGAAAATGATTCGATTTTCGGTCTTCAAAATAATGACGAAGCGTTCGTTCAACACTTGGGAAAGCTAAACTATCCCATGGAATCTCATGTTCTTCGAATAAACGACTTTCGATAGTTTCTTCACCAGCCCCAAATTTACCTTCAACAAGGTGAGATTTAAATAATACGTAAATTTGACCAATACGAGGGATATTGTACATACAGTACAATTGCTCAATTTCCACTTCAGCTTCAGCTTCTTCACGAGTTTCACGAGCTGCACCTTGCTCCATTGTCTCGAAGAGTTCCATATATCCTGCTGGTAGCGTCCAAAGACCATAGCGCGGTTCAATCGCTCTACGACATAAGAGTACTTTATCTTCCCAAATCGCTAAGGCTCCACAAATGACCTTTGGATTCACATAGTGAATGGTCTTACAATGCGTACAGACTTGGCGTACTTTATGATCACCTAAAGG
Source organism: Acinetobacter sp. YH12239 (assembly GCF_013417635.1). NCBI lineage: Bacteria > Pseudomonadati > Pseudomonadota > Gammaproteobacteria > Moraxellales > Moraxellaceae > Acinetobacter > Acinetobacter sp. YH12239. The sequence goes on from NZ_VPDP01000019.1 coordinate 21,997, forward strand.
TATCTGTTCGGTCGTCGGTTGCCCACAGGCCGTGCAAAAAGGCATATGCTGTCAAGTAAAAATGAGATGATTCAGCATACCCCAAAAAAATAACTTTCGCATCATTTATAGCCTTATGCACAAAATTTCATATATGATGGGATGAGAATAAAAAAGAGAGATCGAGCTATTCAAGATGATGGATCATTCATTAACATTGCAACTGCAACAACACCTTAGGTTTTCTAAACGCATTCAAAAAGCTGATGCAGCAGTATTACTTGCAATCACCAATGAAGATGATCCTAAAATTCTGCTGACGCGTCGCTCTATTTATATGAATAATCATGCGGGTGAAGTGTCATTCCCAGGAGGAAAAAGAGATCCGAACGACACCAGTAATATTGTCGTTGCACTCCGAGAAGCATGGGAAGAAACGGCTTTGAATCCGTTCGATGTAAAGTTGCTAGGTGATCTGCCTTCAGAGCGCTCAAAAGCGGGTGTTTTAGTAAAACCTGTTGTTGGATTGATACCGCCTAATGTGAAGCTTGTCCCACAACCTACAGAAATCGATCGTATTTTTTTTGCTTCAATCCGCGAAATGATGGATGCTCGCCCAACACCTTATGAAGTTCGATTGGCTAAGCAATCAATCTATTTTCCAAGTTTAAGAGTTGAGAATGAGGTGATATGGGGTCTTACAGCAAGGATCCTGATTTCGTTGTTTCAGTATGGCTTAAATTATAAAAAAAACTGGCCCTTTTTGCTCAATTCCCCAAGTTTTAAATCTTCAATTTTCAAACAACATTAAAATATTAAATGCATAGGATTGCTGCATATGATGTACAAATTTCAAGACAAAACCCCTTCAACGACGATTCAACCATGGAATGGATGGATTGCAGAAAATGCCACTGTGATTGGCGATGTTGAACTTGGACAAGAGGTGAGTGTTTGGTTTGGTGCGGTAATACGCGGGGATAACTGCAAAATTCGTATTGGTGATTTCAGTAATATTCAAGAAAATGCCGTCTTACACACTGATCCGGGCATTGAATTGAATGTTGGGCAATATGTCACCATTGGTCATCAAGCAATGTTACATGGTTGTACGATTGGAGATAATAGTTTGATTGGTATCAACGCCGTCATATTAAATAATGCTGTAATCGGTAAAAATTGCATTATTGGCGCGAATGCGTTGATTCCAGAAGGTAAAATCATCCCAGATAATTCATTGGTGATGGGCTCTCCTGGCAAAGTAATTAAAACATTAGATGAATTTGCAGAAGCTAAACTCAAAATGAGTGCGATGCATTATGCGCATCATTTCAAAAATTTCACTCAGCTTGAAAAATTTGAATTTTAAATATAAGTGTTGAGATTGATACGAGCGTTCAATAATCACTAAATCTGAACAGATCTGCTCTCGCAGGAATAATTCGAGTGGAGTATGATTAGCACCATTTTTAACGATTTATAGGGGCATGCATGAAATTGCTTGCATTAGAAACTGCCAATGAGCAGTGCTCAGTTTCGTTAATTGATGAGAATCAAGTACTTTTTTATCAACTAGATGATCGTGCAAAAGCGCAGACCCAATCCATCCTCCCAATGATTGAAGCAGCTTTTCAGCAAGCTGAAGTACACGTTTCAGATTTGGATGCGATCGCTTTTAGTCGTGGTCCTGGCTCATTCAGCGGTGTGCGTATTAATGCAGCAGTCACTCAGGCGCTTGCATGGTCACATGACGTGCCTGTGATTCCTGTTTCATCCCTTCAAGCTCTGGCACAGGCTGCTTATCGAATGTATCAACTGACAGAAGTTACGGCTGTACTTGATGCAAGAATGAGTGAGGTCTACATCGCAAGTTTTCAGTTAAATGCTCAAGGCTTAATGCAGTTGGTGGATGAAGAGCAATTATTAAATTATGAAAATGCTGCAGCCTATCAAAAGTTTCAAATGATTGGTTCGGGAACAAAATGTATTCATCCCGAATTAAATGATTATTCAAATGTCCAAGCAACTGCTGAGGATATAGCGACGATTGCACGTGAACATGCTTTAGAAGAACACTGGCTCAGTGCCGATCTCGCACTACCCGTTTATTTACGTGACAATGCGTGGAAAAAAATTCCAGAACAAGGCAAAGCATAATTAGGAATTTCTATGGATCTTTTACTGCTGCTTAAAGCGGCAATTATGGGTATCGTTGAAGGTATTACTGAGTTTTTACCCATTTCTAGTACAGGCCATTTAATTTTAGCCGCTGAACTCATGAATTTCTGGACCAAGGAAAAAAGTGATGTCTTTGTGATTGCCATTCAAATGGGGGCAATCGCAGCGGTTATTTATGAATATTGGTCGCGCTTATGGGGTGCTGCAACGGGTATGGTCACTGGCGAAGCACAAGGCAGAAGACTCGGATTTGGTTTAATCTTGGCTTCAATCCCAATTGTTGCAATAGGTTTGACCTTTGGGCAAACAATAAAAGAGCTATTATTTAATAACTACGCGATTGCAATTGGCCTGATTGTCGGTGGTTTAATTATCATTTGGGTAGAAAAAAATCCCCCAAGAATACGTGTCAAAGAAGTTGAAGAGCTCAGTTATAAAGATGCAATTTGGATTGGTTTAATTCAAGTGCTCTCTTTGATCCCAGGTACATCACGTTCTGGTGCTACGATCATCGGGGCAATGTTTTTAGGCGTTTCCCGCAAAGCAGCGACCGAATTTTCATTCTTTCTTGGAATTCCAGTCATTATTGGTGCTGGATTATTAGATTTATATCAAAGCTATGATGTGTTCCAGACTGCTGAAGATTGGGCAGTGTTGACAACTGGGTTGATTGTTTCATTTGTCTCAGCTTTATTACTCATTCGAGCTTTGGTTGCCTATGTCGCAAAACGTGATTTTATGATTTTTGCTTGGTATCGAATTGCTTCAGGTTTAGTGATCCTTCTCTTTGCATTTACAGGTTGGAAATTATGGTAAGCGAAATACGCTTATTTGCTGAACGAGATTTTCTTGAGAAAGCACAGCATTTTAATGCTGTGCTTTCTTCTCGTGGGGTGCAGTCAACAATCGAAGAGGTTGAAAAATTGAATGCTCGATTTTTCAGACATCATCCTGAACTTGCGCTTTGTGTTGATCAAGATGGGTTGTGGCTGTGCGCACAGGGCATGCGTATGCAACCTGATTGGAAAGCCGAAGTCGGTCGCTTAAAACGTGCTAGCTTGAAATCTGAAATGATTGCGAGGGCATGCCAGTTATCTGAAAAGCCCCAGCTCATTGATGCCACCGCAGGGCTTGGGCATGACAGTTTACTGATGGCACATTTAGGGGCAAATGTCACATTAGTTGAACGACATCCAATTTTATATACTTTGTTAGAATCTACTCATCAACAAGCGAGTCTTGACCCATTTTTAAAGAGTATTGTTGCGCGTATTCAGCTGGTTTTTTCAGATTCCGCTGATTATCTTAAGCAATGTGCAAACCAACTCGTCGATGCCGATGTGGTGTATTTAGATCCAATGTTTCCACAGCGTGACCAAAATCAAAATACCATTAAAAAACAAGCGCAAGTTAAAAAACAAATGCAGCTGTTACATCTTCTGTTACCAGAAGATGGAGAGATGGATTTAGGTGATGAATTATTGGCATTGGCTCAAAGCGTTGCTAAGCGAGTTATTGTAAAGCGACCAAGGCATGCTGTTTATCTCAATGCACAAAAACCTGATCATCAATGGTTAGGTGATGCATGTCGATTTGATGCCTATTTTCAAACGATTGTTTCTGAGTAGTTTGGTAAATGACTCAAAAATAATCGAAAAATTGTTATATAGTTAAAAGTAGCATTGATAATTATTTAACCGAGCATAAACTTAAAAAAGCTGATCCAAGCACCTACACAGTAATCTTATGATAGACCTTAAACCTTCAATTAACTTTTGGCATGATTTAAAAAGTAACCAGCTTGCAGGGATTTGGTTATTTTTAGGTTCAAGGAAATCACTACAGATTGTAAGGCCATCAATTCTTCAACTTATTTTTTGGGGAATTCTTGGAGGTTCAGCGAGCTCTTTATTTAGCTGGTTGTTATCGAGTGGTGCTGGAGAATTTAACTCTCAAGGATTAGTGAGTTATGCGCTCTGGCCATTTATTGCTTTAATTGTTGGGATTTTCCTTTCACAGCGCACTAATAATCCACGTTTGATGTTGGTGCCAGCATTACTTTGGTTAGTACTAGATACACATATTGTGTTGATTCAGTGTCTTATCCAATATTATTTTAATAACTTTGACTATCAACCTAATTTCCTTGTTGATCATTTGCAGCACATATTTTCTTTATTGTTTGTTTGGCAAAGTTTAGCTGTTGTTTGGGTTTTTTCGCGTGAATTAAAATGGCCTTGGTGGGAGCGACTGCTCATCATGATCGCCACGTTTTTTACACTTTTTGTGTGGCAGATTTCGTCGCAAAGTCAACCAATTTGGAAGGTAGATGAGGCGCCTTCAAGTATTTCAGAACAATCATTTTACGCGCAAAGCAGATTATTAAATCAGGCGCTTGAACAGATCCAATTTGGAGAGTTCGCGAACTCGCATTGGTATTTTATGGGCGTAGCTGGTGCAAGTTATCAAGATGTATTCAAATTGGAAATTCAAAGATTTAAAGATCAATTTGATACGCGTTTCGGAACCTTTGGTCGTTCAATTGCGTTAATTAATAATCCTGCAACTCGCGAAGAATATCCAATTGCGTCAAAAACCAGTATTGATCTGGCATTGCAACGTATTGGCGCTCAGATGAATCGTGAAAGTGATGTCCTGTTTTTGTATATGACTTCCCATGGTTTGGGTAATCAGTTCCAAATGGAAAATGCACCAATTGATCTGGAAGACATAGATCCAAAATGGTTGCGCCAAACGCTTGATAAATCAGGGATCAGATGGAGAGTCATTGTGATTTCATCATGTTTCTCTGGTAGTTTTATTCCAGCGTTGCAATCACCAGATACGTTAGTCATTACTGCAGCTGCAGCAGATCGAGAGTCGTTTGGTTGTTCAAATGATGCAGACTCGACTTATTTTGGACGTGCTTTCTTCGATTTAGCGATGCGTGAAAAAAATAGCTTACGTGAAGCCTTTGAAGATGCATCAGTCAATATTGCACATTGGGAAAATGCACAAGGGTTTATGCCATCAGAGCCACAATGGGTCATTGGTAAGAATATGGAAATTATGTTGCCGCAACTTGAAAAGAGATTATTTCCTCAGGTTGGATTATCAACCGTAAGTGGTGAACACCAGAGTGATAGTGCTCAGTTTACGAATATGCGATGATGTTTAAAAATTAAATGTGTGAGGCAGTGCAATGGAATTGGTTCAAAAGAATAAATGTTTTGACGGTGAACAACGTGTTTATCAGATCAATTCAAAGTTTTTGAAAAATCCTACTAAATTTTCTGTATTTTTACCTTCACAGGCACTCGAAGGTCAAAAATGTATTGCGTTGTACTATCTTGCAGGTTTGACTTGTACTGAAGAAACTTTTGTCATCAAAGCACATGCACAACGTCTAGCTGCGCAATTGGGAATTATCTTGATTGCTCCAGATACATCACCTCGTGGTGACGGCGTGGCGGTCGGGGATTCTTGGGATATTGGTCAAGGTGCTGGATTCTATTTAAACGCAACTCAAGCACCTTGGGCTGAGCATTATCAGATGGAATCGTATATTACACAGGAGCTGTATCCTCTAGTTCTTACATCGTTTCCTGTACAGGATGATGGGATTGGTATTTTTGGTCACAGCATGGGAGGGCACGGTGCACTCACGCTTGCTTGGAAGTATCCAGACTTATTTAAGTCAGTCTCAGCATTTGCACCGATTTGTGCGCCATCAATTTGTCCGTGGGGTGAAAAGGCATTTTCAGCTTACCTCGGAGCAGATCGTGAGTTATGGAAAGCACATGATGCGAATGAACTCGTGAAAGCAAAGGGTGCTCTATATCACGAAGTTTTAATTGATCAGGGGGTTGCAGATCAATTTTATGCTCAACTTAATCCAGCACTATTTGCTGAATCATGTAAAGCCGTAGGTCAAAAGCTTATATTGCGTGAGCACGAGGGTTATGATCACGGATACTTCTTTATCCAAAGTTTTATTGATGACCATCTGCAATTCCATGCTTTACAATTGCAAAATTAATCTCATTTGAATTTTAAGATATTCATACTTAAGTTCGTTATAATGTGTGTGATATCACATTTAAACCATGTTGAATGATGACATCTCTCGGGATGTCATTTTTTATAATCAGAGAAAATAATAATGAACTCATCAGAACACTCCGCTGAAAAAGTACCCTTACCATTGATCAACGATCCATTTCCATTATCTGATGCAGATGAAAATCGACCGATTTATATGGGGAAAGTATTTAAATTTAAATTTCATGGCAATGCGATGGAGTACTTTGGCATTTGGATCGTCAACATTCTGTTGACGATTGCGACATTGAGCCTATATGCGCCATGGGCGAAAGTACGTCGTTTAAGATATTTTTATAACAATACCGAATTTTTTCATCGCTTTTTTGATTTTACTGGTTTACCGACTAAAATTTTGATTGGTCGACTGATAGCCATTGGCATTTGGGCAATATTTGCGATTGCCTCATATATGGATATGACGATAGCAGCATTTGGTGGACTGATTATTTATATTGCTCTTCCATGGTTGGTTCGTGCCACAATTCGATTTAATGCGCGCAACAGTAAATTTGGGAACAGCCGTTTTTATTTTTCTGGCACGAATAAAGAAGCCTATAAACAATTTTTAATTGCGCTTGCTATCACCATTTTTACATTAGGTATATTTAGCCCTGTCGCAATTTGGATTTATAAAAAATATACGCTTAATCATTTGTACGTTGGACAACTCAAATTTCAATTAAACAATGACTGGCCTAGTTATATGCGAGCAGTATATGTTCCCATGATTCTCTTTGTATTGATTCTTATGCTCATCGGATTTGGTGGTTCGACATTATCAATACTCAGTGGTCATGGAATGGATATGATGCTGATGATGATCTTTGCCGTTTATGCGATTGGAATGTTGTTTATTGGTCCGTTAATACAGGCACGAATTTTTATTACTACGTGGAATAGCACAACACTCAACAGCAGTCAGTTTAAGACCAGTTGTAATCAATGGCGCTATGCATGGATTGTTGCGAGTAATTGGATCGCTAGAATCTTAAGTTTAGGATTATTGTCAGCATGGGCTGCTATTCGCATTTATCGATACCAAGTTGAATCGATGAGCTTAGAATTAAATGATGATCCAAACTTGATGATGAATATTGCGCAAAGTGATCATAGTGCGATCGCGGAAGAAATTAGCGATATTTTTGATATTGATATTTCACTTTAGGAGTTAATTCAATGAATCAATCTCTCACAGTGACATATTATGATGGTGTTCTTTCTAAGCCTTTTACAGCACAGATTCGCCCTGTTAATCAAGACAGTATCGCTGTCAGTTATACAGAACAAGGCGAAGTGAAAACAGTCTACTATCATGCAGATGAAATGGTATTGCTTGGTAAAATTGGTCGACGTAATCCAGCATTAGAGTTAACACATGACGCTAGAATTGAATTTCATGAGCGTCAGCTTCCTGAATGGTTGCCTGTTGAGCATAAAAATTTTCATCAAAAAGTATGGAAACTTGAACGTACACCATCGTTGATTATTTTTAGTGTTATTTTCGTGGTCGCACTTGGTTTCTCCGTCATTAAATGGGGAATACCGACGGCATCGCACATTGTTGCTTTCCAGCTGCCAGAAAATACGCTGAATCGTTTGGGTGGTCAGGCAGAAGTTTATTTAGCCGAATACACTAAACCTTCCCAGTTATCACAGCAAAGACAGGATCAGATTCTTGCGGATTATCTGAAATATGTTGCTGATGGTCGTCCCGCTCAGTTGAAATTTAGGGAAGGTGCCTCGCTTGGAGCCAATGCACTCGCATTGCCAAACAATACAATTTATCTCACCGATGAATTAGTGAAGCTTGCCAAGAATGATCAGGAAATTATCGGCGTTTTGGCACATGAACAAGCACATTTATTAAAACGTCACAGCTTACAACAAGGTCTTTCGAGCCTAGGATTCAGCGTACTTTATATTGCCATCACTGGTGATGGATCGGATTTAATTGCGACTTTGCCAGTTGCCATGATTGGTGCAGGGTATTCACGGAAGTTTGAGTTAGAATCAGATCAGTATGCGCTAGAACTCATGCATAAACATGAAATGGATACAGTGCATTTTGCAAACTTTTTAAAACGTATGAGTGATGATATGGGAGAAGACGAAGATCAATCAAAAATTCTTGATCTTTTTGCAAGTCATCCTGCCACTGAAGAACGAATTCGCCGTGTTACTGAATTTAAACAGCAACAATAAAAAAGAAAAGCCGACTTTATGTCGGTTTTTCTTTAACTTTCTCTAGACCATACAACTTGATAGTCAGCTTGAACCATGCGATTGATATGATCAAGCACGGCATTTTCTAGTCGTATTAATTCTTCTAAAGATATTTCTTCTTTATTCACAATACTGACATGAAGTTGATCAGGTTGTATTGATAATTCAACTGTCACTTTTGGCATAAAAATTTGATATTGGTCATCGGTATTGGCGACATCAAATTTATGTTTCCAATGATTGCTTAATCGTTTAGCGATACGTAATGCTTCGGAGCTTTCTATTGTTGTGGTTGTTTTCATTATTTACCGTGATGCTTGAAATTTATTGTATCTTAACATTCATCTCACCATAAGGTTGTTCCGAATATGCAACATAGCTTTGCATAAGTCATATTCCGTCCTTGAAGATTTTTTAATTAACGATTTGCATTTTGAGTTGAAATTTAAATAGCAGTAATTTCGAAGGAATGAATAAACGAAGTTTTGCTATAATCATCTTTTGAATTCTAATTTCCCGCCAGGTCCTGACATGTCCAAGCCATTCTTAATTGCTCCATCGATTTTATCTGCTGATTTCGCTCGCTTAGGTGAAGAAGTCGAAAACGTACTTGAAGCAGGTGCAGATGTGGTCCATTTCGATGTAATGGACAATCATTATGTACCAAATTTAACTTTTGGTGCTGGTGTATGTAAGGCACTTAAAAAATATGGTATTCAGGCCCCAATTGACGTTCATCTTATGGTGAAACCAGTCGATCGTATGATTGGAGATTTCTTAGAAGCGGGTGCAGATATCATCACTTTTCATCCAGAAGCATCAGACCATATCGACCGTTCATTGCAGCTGATTAAAGCTGGTGGTGCTAAAGCAGGTTTAGTTTTTAACCCTGCAACGCCTTTACATTACCTTGATTATGTATTGGATAAAGTGGATCAAGTCTTATTAATGAGCGTCAACCCTGGCTTCGGTGGACAAAAATTTATCCCAATGACGCTAGATAAGCTTCGTGAAGCACGCAAAATTATTGATGCATCTGGTAAAGATATTCGCTTAGAAGTTGATGGTGGTGTTGGTCCAGCAAATATTCGTGAAATCGCTGAAGCTGGTGCTGATATGTTTGTGGCTGGTTCTGCCATTTTTGGAAAGCCAGATTATAAAGCTGTAATTGATGAAATGCGTGCAGAGTTGGCGAAAGTGGGTTCAATTAATGTTTGATCCGAAACATGTATAACACTGCTCAAATCTGTGGATAAGTTTATGGATAACGTGGTGGATATCTGTGTTGATAACAGCTTGGATAATTTGATTAGATTATAATCATATTTAGTTCAATGGTTTGTTTATTAGACAATAAATGTATAAAAAGGACTCATGTGAGTCCTTTTTTACAAAAAATGGAACTTGTTATCCTTTCTTTTCTATTGTTTGGGGGAGAAGTTTTCGTTGCTCATTATTTGGCTTGTCTTCGTGAATAAGTCTTAAAAGAGCGAGATAAAAAATCAATTTAAATTTAAACATCCCAGACCAGTGATTCTATAGTGCTGTAAAGTGTTTTAATTTAGTGCGGATTTAGTCTTCCATCTGACAATAGCGATCGCCTTCGCAATGCAATAGCCTAAAAATGCAGAAATAATCTAGAAAAGCTAGTCCGATAATGACCTATTTTTAGTAGGTGTATTTTGGGTCAAAAATTGTAAAATTGCGCCTATTTTGTGCGTGTGTTGATATAATTCAACCATCATTTGGAGGAACGACCTCCCTCATTTCTCTGAGAAAAATCGTCAGGACGGCCTGACTCTTAAATTATTTTAATTGGGAGCAGGCATCATGGCTTGGTTTATTCTTATTCTCGCGGGTTTATTTGAGATCGTTTGGGCATATAGTATGAAAATGTCTGAAGGATTTACTAAATTCACACCGACTGCAATTACTCTATTTTTTATGGTTCTCAGTTTTGGGTTGTTGGCACATGCCATGAAAACATTACCTCTGGGAACTGCCTATACGATTTGGACGGGGATTGGTGCAGTAGGGTCTTTTTTAGTCGGCATTTTTATTCTGGGTGAGCCTGCGACAGCAATGCGGATGATTGCGGCTATTCTGATTATTTCAGGTTTAGTCATGATGAAATTAGCTTCAGCGTAAGATTTAAGGCAGCGTATCCATACGCTGCTTTTTTAATTGAGAGAGTGTTTATTTTGGCTTGGTTAGTTTTGATTGTTGCTGGGTTGTTGGAAGTGGTCTGGGCCTATTTTATGAAAGTTTCAGATGGCTTTACCAAATTGACACCCAGTATTTTGACGATCGTTTTCATGATCGCAAGTTTTGCTTTACTTTCCCATGCGATGAAAACCTTACCACTCGGGACAGCTTATACCGTATGGACAGGCATAGGCGCTGTAGGTTCGTTTGTGGTTGGGATTTTTATTCTTGGAGAACCAGCAAATGCAATGAGAATGATCGCTGCAGTATTGATTATTTCGGGTTTGGTCTTAATGAAGTTATCATCAACATAGTTAGATGATTTAATTTACAAGCGATTAAAAAAATGACTCAGCTTTATTTAAAAAAAATAATGACACCTGTCGGTGAACTTCAATTGGTTGCTCATGATCAAGCATTGGTTGTTGTCGCTTGGGAAAATGCACTTCCTCAGTTTATTCAAAATCAAATAATCATTCAGTGGGATGATCACGAGATTTTATGCATTGCCGAAAAACAGCTTCGCGAATATTTTTTAAAACAACGTCAGGTATTCGATTTGCCCATAGAACTTTATGGGACAGAATTCCAACGTTCGGTATGGAATGCGCTGTTAAATATTCCTTTTGGAGAGTCTAGAACGTATAAGCAAATTGCTGAGGATGTTGGGAATGTAAAAGCGGTTCGAGCGGTAGGCTTGGCCAATGGGAAAAATCCTATCGCGATCATTGTACCCTGTCATCGTGTAATAGGTGTCAATGGCAAGCTGGTCGGATTTTCAGGTGGTGTGGAGAATAAGCTTAAGCTGCTGCAGCTTGAAGATGATAAGTGGTGATGTTATAACAGTATAAATATATGAAATAAAAAATTATGTCTAATGAGAATCCTATAATTATAATTGTTGTTAATCTCATATCGCAGTTATGGTGGTTGATCTTAATTCTAGCAATCATCCCTGTTTTCAAACTATTTTTACCTTATATCAAAGGAAAATTGGGTGAATACATTGTCCAATATCATGCAAAAAAATTTTTGAATGAGGACTATATTTTACTGAATGATCTCACATTTTGGGATCAGGACAATCAGACCACACAGATTGACCATATTTTATTAAGTCCTTATGGAATATTTGTGATTGAGACTAAAAACTATAAAGGTTGGATTTTTTGTTCATCACATCAAAAAATGTGGACTCAAAAAATTTATAAATCTAGCCATAAATTTCAAAATCCATTGCACCAAAACTACAAGCATATAAAGGTTTTAGAGGGATTATTAAAAGACTTAATCGATTCAAATCTGTCGATACATGGTTTAGTGGTTTTCGTGCCTAATTGTGAGTTTAAAACACCAATTCCTGTACATGTTCATTTGGGTAAAAGTTGGATTGAAGAAGTTAAAAACTACCAAATGAAAGTGATTGATGATCGTAGATTACAGAGAATTAAATATCGTATTGAAAAAGCAGCGCTTCAAAAATCGTGGAAAACCAATAGAGAACATATTCGATCAGTCAAAGAAAGACTAAAAGATTAATAAAAAAAGCCCACAGTTAGTGGGCTTTTTATTTAGAAGCGTTTTGGAATTCTTTGGCCACCTTCAACTGGGATTTCAGCACGTTTTAATACACCAAATAGCCATGTTTCCGCATGGTGAACTGCATTTTTAATTTGATCACCTTGTGCCAACCTTCCTGCAATAAAACTTGCAAGAGAACAGCCTGAACCATGATACTCACCTTCAAGACGAGGACATTTTGTTTCAGAGATTATATCACCATTAATGTAGAGTGCATTTCTAATATAAGTCGGTGTGTCTTCGTGACCCCCTTTGACTAATACAGCTTTAGCACCCATTTCAAATAACTTCTGTGTGGCTTGATCTAAATCTTCACAGCCTGTTAATGCGCGAAGTTCAACGGTATTGGGTGTCAGAATCGTAGCAAGAGGAATCAATTCAACAAAAGCCTTGACCAATGTTGCTTGATTTCCTAATGAGCCACCACTATTGGCAACCAAAACTGGATCGAGTACGTATTGAAAATCAGGATGTGCTCTTAGGAATTCTGCCAAAGCTGCGATATTGTCCGTAGTACCGAGCATGCCAGATTTCACTACTTTGATAGGAAGATCATTCACTACAGCATTCGCTTGAGCCAGCAGTAAATCTTTTGAGGTTGCTTCAAATCCAAAAACTTGTTGAGAGTTTTGAATGGTTAACGCTGTACAGGCGATTGCTGCATGAGCACCACTTTGGCCGATCGCTTCAATATCTGCTTGTAAGCCAGCACCACCAGATGGATCTAAACCAGAAAAGCACAATACAGTAGGGCGCACAACAATGTCCTTCATTGATCAATTTGGAGTAGTATAGGCAAGTTTCTGAGAAGTCTCGATAGCATTTCTAAAAAAGGTACAGCATGATTAAAAATATTCTCATTGATTTAGATGGAACGCTAACTGATCCTAAAGTGGGTATTACGACTTCCGCACGCTATGGTTTAGAAAAAGTAGGTCATCTTATCGCGGAGGATGAGAATATTGATTGGATTATTGGACCACCTTTAAAAGCCTCGTTGGCCAAAATTTTGAAGGTTGATGTGAATGATGATTTGGCGGAACAGGCTTTACTTGGTTATCGTGAGCGCTTTGCTGTAAAAGGTTTATTTGAAAATTTATTATTTGAAGATGTAGCAGAGACATTGGCAACACTTAAGAATAAAGGTTACAGATTGTTTTTAGCTACTGCGAAGCCTGAAGTGTATGCTCAGCAAATTCTTGAACATTTCAATCTCACACCGTATTTTGATTATGCCTATGGCAGTGAGTTAAATGGTGACCGCACCAATAAAGCTGAACTTATTGCATATATTTTAGAGCAAGAAAAAATTAAGCCTGAAACCTGTTTGATGGTAGGGGACCGAGAGCATGACATTATCGGTGCTCGAAAAAATGGAATTGAAACGATTGCGGTGGAATACGGTTACGGCAGTGATGCTGAGCTAGCCGCTGCTGCACCCAAAGCCAGAATTCAAGCTTTCCATCAAATTTTAAATTACGTTGATTAATCTAAGCTGACATTTGGGCTCAAGAGCAACTCTCAAGAGATTGCTCTTTGCAGCTCAGCTTAGATCCAAATACAAGGATTCTTTGACCTCTTCCATCACGATATAACTATGGGAGGATGCTGAGGAGGGAAGCATTTTAAGCAGGTCACCCAGTAGTTGGCGATAAGCACTCATTTCTTTTAGTCTCGCTTTCACCAAGTAATCGAATTCACCTGAAATTAAATGACACTCTAATACCTCAGGTATCTCAACTAAATTCTTGGCGACTTGATCAAAAACATCTCCAGATTTCGCCGATAATTTAATTTCTAGAAAGACGAGTAAATTACGCTCCAATAACTCCGGATTTAATCGGGCGTAATAGCCCATAATAATGCCATCTCGTTCTAGTCTTTTCACTCTTTCCGAGCATGGGGTTGTAGAAAGATTTACTTTTGCAGCCAGTTCACTAATGGCAATACGACCGTCCTTTTGCAGAATATCTAAAATCATACGATCAGTGCGATCTAATTTCCGCATGAATAATTTCCTTATTTTTTAATTTTTTTAGGATAAAACCCTTAAATTACCTAAATTATAACGTTTAAAAGAGTGAAAAAAACTATTAAAGCAAAAATATACTAGTGAAATAAACTACACAGTGCTGAGGGATAGTTCATGCGCGTTATTGTATTAGGTAGTGGTGTCATTGGTGTTGCAAGTGCGTATTACCTAGCGCAACAAGGAGCAAGCGTCACTGTATTAGATCGTCAATCAGGTCCTGCCGAAGAAACGAGTTTTGGCAATGCAGGACAGATTTCTCCTGGATATTCTACACCATGGGCTGCACCAGGAATTCCATTTAAAGCGGTTAAATGGATGTTTCAACATCATGCACCATTAGCAATTAACGTTGATGGAAGCTTGTGGCAGCTGAAATGGATGGCTCAAATGTTGAAGAACTGCAATGCGGCACATTACGCCATCAATAAAGAGCGTATGGTACGTGTTGCTGAATACAGTCGAGATTGTTTAAGAGAACTACGCGAAAATATTGGCATATCTTATGAGAATCGTTCAAAAGGAACATTACAAATTTTTCGTAAGGATGCGCAATTAGACGCAGTTCAACGAGACATTGAAGTTTTAAAAGAAACAGGTGTCGAATTTGAGTTATTAGATCGTGAAGGTCTAGGTCGAGTTGAACCTGCATTAGCGGAAGTTAAAGACAAATTAGTCGGTGGTTTACATCTTCCAAATGATGAGACTGGGGATTGCTATATCTTTACCAACGCGCTTGCTGAATATGCAAAAGGTATTGGTGTTGAGTTTAAATTTAATCAAAATGTTGAAAAACTCGTAGTTGAGGGTGACGAAATCAAAGGCGTTGTTGTCGACGGTCAGGTACTTACAGCAGATCGTTATGTACTTGCCTTCGGTAGCTATTCACGAGATTTTATTAAACCATTAGGTCTAGATTTGCCCATTTATCCTGTAAAGGGATATTCATTAACTATACCTATCGTGGATGCGCAATATGCTCCTCAATCAACTGTCTTAGATGAAACCTACAAGATTGCAATAACTCGTTTTGATCAACGAATTCGTGTTGGTGGGATGGCTGAGTTAAGTGGTTTTAATAAAGAGTTAAATGAGGATCGCCGTGGCACCTTAGAGATGGTAACGCGTGATTTGTTTCCAGGTGGAGATATGGCACTAGCCAGCTTCTGGACGGGACTACGACCAATGACGCCAGACAGTACGCCTATTATCGGTGCGACGAAATATAAGAATCTATTTTTAAATACTGGACATGGCACGCTCGGTTGGACCATGGCATGTGGTTCTGGAAAGCTGATTAGTGATTTAGTGCTGAATCGGACTCCAGAGATTAGTACTGATGGACTTTCAATTCAACGTTATAACCACGCAGCATAAAGGCTGCGTGGTTTGCTATTAAAAAATAAATAATAGGACAAGGAATATGTCTCGCCCAATACAGGCTGTTATTCACTTAAACGCAATCAAACATAATTTGAAAGTTGCTAAGGAACATGTACCCAATGCCCAAGTTTTTGCTGTTGTAAAAGCTAATGCTTATGGCCATGGGATCGAGCGCATTTATTCAGCCTTAACGGTTGCTGATGGAATTGCACTTCTAGAGCTGAGTGAAGCACAACGAGTTCGAGATTTAGGTTGGAAAGGCCCAATTTTGCTTTTGGAAGGTATCTTTCAAGAAGCAGATTTACAGTTGTGTCATGATTTGGATCTTCAATTTACCGTTCATAATGAGATTCAAGTCGAATGGATTAAGCGGTGCGGTTTAGATGCTCATTTTAATATTTTTCTGAAAATGAACAGTGGCATGAATCGCCTAGGATTCCAACCTCAACGTTACTCTGAAATTTGGAGTCTGTTAACTGAATTGCCGCAAGTGTCATCAATCACTCACATGACACATTTTTCTGATGCTGATGGCGAGCGCTTGAATCAGGTTGGCGTTGACTATCAAATTTCAGTATTCAATCAAATCGTCAGTGCTTTAGGTGGTCCTTGCTCAGTAAGTAATAGTGCAGCCATCCTTAGACATGCCAATCATGTCCACTCCAACATTGTACGCAGTGGCATTATGTTGTATGGGAGTTCACCGGATTATCCAAGCCATACTATTCAAGATTGGAATTTAAAACCAACAATGTCTTTAAGAAGTGAATTGATTGCAATTCAAGAAGTCAATCCGCAGCAAAGTATTGGCTATGGATCGATATTTTTTGCAGAAAAAGCTATGAAAATTGGCATTGTCGCTTGTGGATATGCAGATGGATATCAACGGATTACTCAATCTGGCACAGCAGTGCTTGTGAATGGGCAAAAAACTTCTTTAATTGGTCGTGTAAGTATGGACATGCTAGCTGTTGATATCACGCATATTGAAGATGCAAAAATTGGCAGTGAAGTCGTACTGTGGGGCATCTCAAAGTATGGAAGTTTGTTACCGATTGATGAGGTCGCTGTAGGAGCGAGTACTGTGGGATATGAGTTAATGTGTGGCGTAACGACGCGGGTTCCATTTGTTCTAGAAATTTAATGTTAAAAATTCAACGATCAGCACTAGGAACAATACTTAGCAATTAAGGAATTAATATGCAAAATCAGGATATTCAAAAATTCAATAGTAATGGCGTGATGAGTGCAGTTACAGTCTTTAATCAAGTGGCTTATCTTTCTGGTCAAGTACCTAAGATTACGACGCCTGATATCGCCTTACAAACGAAAGATGTGCTGAATACGATCGACGCTCTTTTGGCTCAAGTAGGCACAGATAAATCTCGTTTATTGTCAGCACAAGTTTTCGTGAAGAATTTGGAAGATTTTCAAATCTTCAATCAAATTTGGATTGAATGGATGGAGGATTCAATACCTCCATCACGAGCAACCATTCAGGCTGACTTAGTTAATCCAGAATGGTTAATTGAAATTGCAGTGATTGCTGCATTGAAATAACTGAATATAAGTAAGAATTCACGAGGAAGAGTCATTTATGGCTCCTCTCATAATAACAAAATCTCTCGAATCTCAGTTTGAAGCGGAATTTAGGCTGATCGATTAGATTAGATGGTGTAAAAGGATGTTGAATAATGACAACCACAAATATTGATGAACAATCATCTCCCAATGAATTACAGCGTAAGCTTTCAAATCGACATTTGCAACTCATCGCCATCGGTGGAGCGATTGGTACAGGGTTGTTTATGGGCTCAGGAAAAACGATTTCACTTGCAGGACCTTCAATCATCATCATTTATATGATTATTGGTGCTATGTTTTTTTTCTTGATGCGTGCCCTTGGTGAAATTCTTTTATCTAATCTGCACTACAAATCATTTATTGATATGGCACATGATCTGATTGGACCAGGTGCAGGATATTATATTGGTTGGTCCTATTGGCTGGGATGGATTTTGGTCGGTATTGCTGATTTAGCAGCAATTATCAATTATCTCAGTTTTTGGTTACCTCCAGATCAAATGTTTACCCCAATGGGGCAAGCAGCGATTAGTGCAGGATGTGTCTTATTCATACTTGCAATTAACTTAGTCACTGTAAAACTTTTTGGTGAAATTGAGTTTTGGTTTGCATTAATCAAAATTCTAGCCATTATTGGATTGATCTTGGTGGGTGCTTTCATGGTGTTTACGAGTTTTCAGTCACCAAGTGGCGCTGTTGCAAGCTTCAGTAACATTTGGTCTCATGGTGGAATGTTCCCGAAAGGAACCATGGGCTTTTTGGCCGGCTTTCAGATCGCAATGTTTGCCTTTGTTGGTGTAGAGTTACTCGGGACGATGGCTGCGGAAACCAAAGATCCTGAGAAAAATTTACCAAAAGCGGTTAATGCTATTCCGACACGTATTATCATTTTCTATGTGCTTTCGTTGATCATGATTATGTCTGTGACACCTTGGATCAATATCCCAGCAGATCAAAGTCCATTTGTCACATTATTCTTATTTGCGGGTATTGGTTCAGCTGCTGTGATTATGAACCTAGTGGTTTTGTCTTCTGTGATGTCTTCCATGAACAGTGGTGTCTTTTCTACCAGTCGAATGTTATTTGGATTGGCTCGTGACGGCCAAGCCCCTCAAAAGCTAGCAGAACTATCAAGTCGTGCCGTACCTGCTAAGGGATTAATCTTTTCATGTACATTTATTATGGCCGGTGCAGCATTTCAGTATTTTGTGCCAAATACGATGGAAGCTTTTACATTAGCAAGTTCACTGTGTGTGATTCTTTTCATTAGTATTTGGGCGATTATCATGGTGTGCTATATACGCTACCGTAAATTGCGACCTGAGCTACATGAAAAGTCGAATTTTAAAATGCCGGGTGGAGTGGCAATGTCATACGTTGTATTGGCATTTTTGCTATTTGCATTAATCATTTTAAGTTTAGAGCCAGACACGCTGAAAGCTTTGATGATTAGCCCAATCTGGTTGATTCTGTTAGCTGTAACATACCGTGTTCTTTATAAACCACGTATGCGTAAGCGTAACCATAATTAATTTTTAGAGAAAGAAAAAAACCTCCACGAATGGAGGTTTTTCTTTCTTTAGTTAAAATGTAGGTTTTACCACAACTAAAATTACAACTGCGAATAAGATCAATGTGGGCATTTCGTTGAAATAGCGCCAGAACTTATGACTTTTATAGTGTGCATTATCAATGAGTTTTTTACGGTAATATCCACACATTAGGTGGTATATGACCAGTAATCCGACTAAACCAACTTTTAAATAAAACCATAAAGCTTCATGATAATGTCGAGTTGCATCACCCCAGTCCACTAAAAAATGTGCAGTGATCAATGTTGCGATCATCGCAGGCCACATAATGCCACGATAAAGCTTACGTTCCATGACTTCGAAGCGTTGATGGCTTATGGCATCGTCACTCATCGCATGATAAACATAAAGCCGTGGTAGATAGAACAAAGCAGCGAACCAACATACCACAGCAATAATATGTAATGCTTTTACCCATAGGAAAGCATCTGAAGGAGCATCCATCTAATCACCCATTATGGGCGGAATTAAATTAGCCTTCCCATTTCTTGAAAATGAGGCAGGCATTTACGCCGCCGAAACCAAAACTGTTACTCATTACAGTATTCAGTTTTGTATCGCGTTTTTCAAGTACGATATCAAATGGTTTTGCACCATCATCAAGCTCAGTAACGTTGATATTTGGTGCAATAAAGTCATTCTGCATCATGAGAATAGAGTAAATCGCTTCTTGTACACCTGCAGCACCTAAGCTATGACCTGTCATAGATTTTGTTGAACTTAAAGGTGGTACTTGACCTTCACCGAATGCGCGTTCCATTGCTTTCAATTCAGTCACATCACCAGCTGGTGTAGATGTGCCGTGTGTATTTACATAATCAATTTTTTCAACACCATGCTGTTTTGCTTCATCAAGTGCCATCAAGATACAACGTGTTGCACCTTCACCTGATGGTGCGACCATATCAGCACCATCAGAGTTGGCTGCATATGCAACGACTTCAGCAAGAATATTTGCACCGCGCGCTTGAGCATGCTCAAGAGATTCAAGTACCACGAAACCACCGCCGCCAGCAATGACAAAACCATCACGATCAGCAGAGTAAGGGCGAGAAGCGGTTTCTGGTGAGTCATTATATTTTGAGCATAAAGCACCCATTGCATCAAATAATAGACTTTGTGACCAATGGTCTTCTTCACCACCACCAGCGAGCATTAGATCCTGTTTGCCAAGTTGAATCAGGTTGTATGCGTAACCAATGGCATCAGCTGAGGTTGCACAAGCACTTGTAATAGAGTGAGCGATACCTTGTAATTTGAATGCCACACCAACGTTAGCTGTAATAGTATTTGACATATTGCGTGGAACAAAGAAAGGGCCAATTTTACGTGCGCCTTTCTCTTCAAGAAGTTCAATCATTTCAGCGACAGAAGCTGTAGAGTTGCCGCCTGAACCACCCGCAATACCATAACGAGGATTGCCCGCAAGATCTTCAGCGGTTAGACCCGCATTTTCAACCGCAGCGACTGCAGCGTTATAGGCATACATCGCACATACACCCATGAAGCGTTTCAGTTTACGGTCAATACCGTCAAAATTTTGTTCTGCTGCAGCACTAACATGACTTTTAAAATTAAGTTCAGCATAAGTTGGGTTAAAACGTGTGCCTGAAATACCATTTTGTAAGGCATGATTTACATCTTCTAATGTATTACCAATGCATGAGTTAATGCCCATACCAGTGATTACAACACGTTTCATTTACAATTCCCTATCATGGTGAAGTCATTTTATGGAAAAATTCACATCGATTTAATTGGATGTAAAAGTCCATAAGATCTTGTCAAAAATTCGTATCATGATATCAGAATCTATTTTAAATTCTTATGGCAAATCAATATCGCAGCGCTAAAACGCTTATTGGCAGATATGTTCACTATATTGCAACCGAATAAAACACGATAAAGTTGAGATAACTCTTGACTGCACATAGAATTTTAAACATAAGTGATAAATGCGAAGGAGGGTTGTAAATGGCAAATTCTAATAATAAGCAATCTAGCGGACTGGTATCAAAAGCATTTGGAGTGGCTAAAAAGCTCAGTGCTTCTGGCTTTGAACTGGCACAACATGTTGCACCAGGTTCGATTGCGAAAATGACGCAACAACCTGATCCACAAAAAATTATTGACATAACTTTAGATGAGAGAAAAATGACTGAACAAAAAAAGTACGAAACCCCTCAACAATTATTTCGTGATCATGTCCCTCAAGTTTCTCAAAAAATTTTTGGTCGTCATTACAGTAAATTAAATAATGTTGCTTCTTTTATCTCTCCGGACTTGAACAACAAAGTTGCAGATTATTTTTTTGATAAATTGAATGATTTTGTTTCTGAGTTAAGTTCAGTTGAGCATGTATTAAAGGAAGTTGGTGCAAAAAGCTTGGATGAACTTAAATCAAGCCCTGATCGTGCGAATCGTATTGGTGAAGCATTAGCCAATCAAAATAAATTGATTGCAGCGGTTCAGGGGGCAGTGTCTGGTGCGACAGGCGTAGTTGGTACGGCCATCGATATTCCTTTCTCGTTGGCATTTACGTTGCGTAGTATTTACCAAGAAGGGCGCGCGCATGGTTTTGAACTTAATCATCGTCAAGAGCAAGAGATCGTTGAGTATGTATTCAAGCAAGTCGATTTAGGTGTTATTGCGGAAAAGCAAACACTTTTAGTGGCATTAAGAACAGTCGCAAATTTATTGGAAACACAAGATACTCATCAGCTACAAACCCTATTGGGCTCTAGTAACGACTTCACGGCTTTAAAAAATTGGCTGAGTAATCCTGAAGGTGGTTATAAATGGAATTGGTTGAATCAGATTCCTCAAATTTCAATTTTATCTAAATTAGCACCTGTGGCTGGTGCTGGTATTGGTGCAGTATATAGCTGGCGTTTGGTGGAAGAGGCTCATTCTAAAGCTAGAGCTGTTTTTTCAGAAGCACAGCGGTACATTCTCCAACATCCAGATGAGCAGGTATCTGTTCAGGAAGCCTTTGAGCGAGGTACAGAATTATTAAAGCAATCCTCACTCGCATTGAATTCCGCAGTGTCAATCAATGATGAGTCACTGGTGGAGGTTAAAGAGTTTGCAAAAAAACTTGAAGGGGAAGAGTCTATTCAAGTTGATGAGTCAGCAGTTCTTAATGATTCAATTTCAGCAATTAAAATTGAAGCAAAACCTGTGGAGTCTCAAAAGGAAGAAGAGGTCAGTGTTGAGGAAGGTCTTAAGGCTTTAGCTGAAAAACATGTTGAATCGGCTTCTAATGAAAGTGTTCAAGACGCTGATAAAGACCAGCCTCAAGGCGAACCTATTGTACAGGTAAAAGCGCCATCTAAGCGTCGTAACTCAAAAAAGAAAGACGATGCAGCGAATGCACAACCTACGTCACCAAAAAAACAATAAATTTAGTTATGAATTATTGAAGAAATCATTCTGAAAATTTCGTTGTAAGCACACAATGGTCAATATTTGATGTCATGTTGAATGTTGACCATTTTTACTTCTTGGCTTACAATTGCATGCCCTCAAAAAGTAGTATTTTTTGGGGCTTTTTATTAACGGGAGAATTGCCACATGGCAACAACAAATCAGTTGATCCGTAAGGGTCGTACGACTTTGATTGAAAAATCAAAAGTTCCTGCGTTGAAGGCTTGTCCACAACGTCGTGGTGTTTGTACACGTGTTTACACAACTACACCTAAAAAACCTAACTCAGCAATGCGTAAAGTTTGCCGTGTTCGCTTAACTTCAGGTTTCGAAGTATCTAGCTATATCGGTGGTGAAGGCCATAACCTACAAGAGCACAGTGTTGTTCTTATCCGTGGTGGTCGTGTTAAAGACTTACCAGGTGTACGTTACCATACCGTTCGTGGTTCTTTAGACTGTGCTGGTGTTAAAGATCGTAACCAGTCTCGTTCTAAATACGGTACTAAGCGTCCTAAGAAATAATCTAACTAGATCATTTTCTTAAACGTATAGAACTGCAATCCTTTATCGTCTCGCTTGTCTGATTTCTGCATTTAATTTTGTGAAATTCAAGCGACGTGTAGTAAGGCCAGCGAATAGTACATGACACTTTGTACTGCTGCTGGATAAACCTGAAGTGTCATATTTATAGGTAGTATTAAAATGCCAAGACGTCGCGTAGTTGCTGCTCGTGAAATCCTTCCGGATCCTAAGTTCGGCAGCCAAACAATCGCTAAGTTCATGAACCACGTAATGCAAGATGGTAAAAAATCTATTGCTGAAAGTATCGTTTACGGTGCTTTAGACCGCGTTCAAGAAAAATCTAAAGTAGACCCAGTTGAATTTTTCGAGACTACTCTTGAAAAAGTTCGTCCTATGGTCGAAGTAAAAGCACGCCGTGTTGGTGGTGCTACATACCAAGTTCCTATGGAAGTACGCCCATCCCGTCGTACTGCTCTAGCGATGCGTTGGTTAGTAGATGCTGCTGCTAAGCGTTCTGAAAAAACTATGGCGTTACGCCTTGCTGGTGAGTTGCTTGACGCAGCTGAAGGTAAAGGTTCAGCGATCAAGAAACGTGAAGATGTGCATCGTATGGCTGAAGCTAACAAAGCCTTCTCTCACTACCGTTTCTAAGCGGATAAAACAGCCCCTATTCAGGAGGGTGGTAAGTCGGGTTTCACTGATTTGTCATCGAATCGCTTTAAGCTGCTCAGCAGCTTAAAGCGTCCTGTTTTAAACAACAAAATTTAGGAATGCAAGAAATCATGGCTCGTCAAACCCCAATTTCTCGTTACCGTAACATTGGTATCTCAGCACACATTGATGCTGGTAAAACAACGACTTCTGAACGTATTTTGTTCTACACAGGTGAGAGCCACAAACTAGGTGAAACTCACGAAGGTTCAGCAACAACTGACTGGATGGAACAAGAGCAAGAACGTGGTATTACCATTACTTCAGCAGCAGTAACTTGCTTCTGGAAAGGTATGGGTAACCAGTTCGAACAACACCGTATTAACGTAATTGACACACCGGGACACGTTGACTTCACGATCGAAGTTGAGCGTTCTATGCGTGTTCTTGACGGCGCGTGCATGGTTTACTGTGCTGTAGGTGGTGTACAACCTCAGTCAGAAACTGTATGGCGTCAAGCAAATAAATATAAAGTACCTCGTATTGCGTTCGTTAACAAAATGGACCGTACTGGTGCAAACTTCTTCCGTGCTGTTGAACAAGTAAAAACACGTCTTGGTGGTAATCCAGTGCCAATCGTGATTCCTGTTGGCGCAGAAGAAAACTTCCAAGGTGTAGTAGACCTTATCGAAATGAAAGCGATTATCTGGGATGAAGCATCTCAAGGTATGAAGTTTGAATACGGTGAAATCCCTGCTGACCTTGTTGAGCTTGCTCAAGAATGGCGTACAAACATGGTTGAAGCTGCTGCAGAAGCATCAGAAGAACTCATGGATAAGTACCTTGAAGAAGGCGATTTAACTAAAGAAGAAATCGTTAATGGTCTTCGTACGCGTACATTGTTGAATGAAATTCAGCCAATGCTTTGTGGTTCAGCGTTCAAAAACAAAGGTGTTCAACGTATGTTGGATGCTGTTATTGAATTCTTACCAGCACCTACTGACGTTGAAGCAATTAAAGGTATCTTAGACGACAAAGATGAGACAGAAGGTTCTCGCGAAGCGTCTGATGAAGCACCGTTTGCTGCGCTTGCGTTCAAAATCATGAACGACAAATTCGTAGGTAACTTAACATTCGTTCGTGTTTACTCAGGTGTTTTAAAAGCTGGTAGTGCAGTTTATAACCCTGTTAAATCTAAACGTGAACGTGTTGGTCGTATTGTACAGATGCACGCTAATGACCGTCATGACATCGAAGAAATTCGTGCGGGCGATATCGCGGCATGTGTAGGTCTTAAAGACACGACTACAGGTGATACACTTTGTGACGAAAACAATGTGATCACGTTAGAGCGTATGGAATTCCCAGAGCCAGTAATTGCACTTGCAGTTGAACCTAAAACTAAAGCTGACCAAGAAAAAATGTCAGTTGCTTTAGGTCGTTTGGCGAAAGAAGATCCATCATTCCGCGTTCGTACTGACGAAGAATCTGGTCAAACAATTATTGCTGGTATGGGTGAGCTTCACCTTGACATCATCGTTGACCGTATGAAGCGTGAATTCGGTGTTGAAGCGAACATTGGTAAACCAATGGTTGCTTACCGCGAGACGATTAAAAAATCTGTTGAGCAAGAAGGTAAGTTCGTTCGTCAAACTGGTGGTAAAGGTAAATTCGGTCACGTATATGTACGTTTAGAGCCAATGGATCCTGAAGCTGGTAAAGACTACGAGTTCGCTGAAGAAGTTGTCGGCGGTGTTGTACCTAAAGAATTCTTTGGTGCGGTTGACAAAGGTATTCAAGAACGTATGAAGAATGGTGTCCTTGCTGGTTACCCAGTTGTAGGCATCAAAGCGACATTGTTCGATGGTTCTTACCATGATGTCGACTCTGACGAATTATCGTTCAAAATGGCGGGTTCTTACGCATTCCGTGATGGTTTCATGAAAGCAGATCCTGTTCTTCTTGAGCCTATCATGAAAGTTGAAGTAGAAACTCCAGAAGACTACATGGGCGATATCATGGGTGACTTAAACCGTCGTCGTGGTATGGTTCAAGGTATGGACGATTTACCTGGCGGTACTAAAGCAATCCGTGCTGAAGTTCCACTTTCTGAGATGTTCGGTTACGCAACACACATGCGTTCTATGTCTCAAGGTCGTGCGACTTACTCTATGGAATTTGCTAAATATGCTGAAACTCCACGTAACGTGGCTGAAGGCATCATTGCTAAGTTCCAAGCTGGTGGTAAAAAAGGTGACGACGAGTAATCTTTCGATTACTATAAGCCCAACTAATTCATAGTTTAAAACCAAGTGCTCATGGAGTAATCCTCCATGAGTAGTTTAAAAAGGAAGATCTCATGGCTAAGGCTAAGTTTGAACGTAATAAGCCACACGTTAACGTGGGCACAATCGGTCACGTTGACCATGGTAAAACAACTTTAACTGCTGCTATCGCAACTGTATGTGCGAAGAA
>NZ_VPDP01000020.1:0-47305 GCF_013417635.1 Acinetobacter sp. YH12239
TTCGCAAGAGATGCGATGGATGTCTGGTGATTTGTAGTCATAAATTTTAGTCCCCACTTGTTTTTAAGTGGGGACTAAATTAAGGCTTATAGGATGAATTCATAAGGTGTGTTCAGCGGACGCTTACTGTTAAGGACTGAATCACGTATGATTTCTTTTTCATTGCCGATCTCAGAATTTAAGCACTCGTCTGATCAATATACCGAATCGCTAAGCCTTCATCTTTAAGGCTTCCAAACAAATGAGGGTAGTGCGCTGATGTACATATTTGATTAGGTCGCCACAGTTTGAAACTGTCATTAAACACATGGCTTCATTTTGATATTGTGCTTATTTTAAAGCTGGAGGATTATTTTTGATAGTTTCAAGACATATTTCCCCATCTTGGTTTTGAATGAGTTTTAATAATCATCCATCTCTTTTGATTCTATACAAACTGTCTGCATAAGAAATTAGATCATAAACACTGCTATTCATGCGTGCTCTAATTTAGATTCCAAACAATATCTAAAAAAACATTTTGTGAGTAATTTGATAAAAATATTTTGTGGTAAGAATCACAAAAATTAAGCGCGACAACTGAAATGCCACAATAATTGGCACCGATAGACCTAATACTTTTGCCATTAAGGACATTTCAGCAATCCCCCCCGGAGACAGTCCAAGTAATAGAACTTTTTCATCCACTGAAGCCCATTGAATGAGTCCAAAAACAAATATAATTGAGAGCATCAATGCCAATAAATTAAAAAGAATCGTGAGCAATAAAAAACGTTTACTGTCTTTTAGAAAGCCAAATGGAAATTTACTGCCCAATGACCAACCGATACAGAGTTGTCCAAATGCAATCAACCAATTAGGCAAACTATGCTGAAGCATACCGATGTAAGACAGCAAACCAATAATTAAAATCGGGCCTAATATCCAAGCATTCAGCACATTGAAATGCTCAAATAATTTTGCGATACCTAAAGCCAATAAAAAAATCAAAATGGTGGAGCCCACATCAAAATACTGCACGGTCATCACTGTTGTATGCCAATCAACTTCCAAATAAAGGCTCATAAAAATGGGTAATAACACAACTAGAATCACAATTCTTAAACTATGTGCGGCCACTACTTTATCGACTTGCGCATGGTAACATTCTGCAATATTGACCATTTCACTGGCGCTACCAATTGCGGAAGAAAACCATGCAGTCGCCCAGCCCACCCTATTGAGCCGATATTGCAAAGTAGCCAGAAGCGTTCCGAGCAGTAAGGACCAGACGATCCCCAACAAGATAAATCCCCAATAAAAGGTAATCGCTTGCATGAGAGCTGGTGTGAAATATAACCCGAGCGCCATTCCAATAATGACTTGTCCAGTCTTACGCCAACAGGGATGACATACCAAAGGATGTCCAACACTGCCCAGCAGCAAGACAGCCAGTAATGGTCCCAACAGCCAAGGCAAGGGAATATGCAGATATTTAGCGATAATTGCCCCGAGCAGGGCAGTCGCCAATCCTTTGGCATTCGATGTTATTGTTTTCATAGATCCAAATAATAATGGCCAGCGAACACTGACCATTATTGAAGCTCCAATCAAGCTTTTTGTTTTTTAATGAACAAATATTTACGTACAATCGGCAAGATCAGTAATAAAGCTGACATAACCCAAAGACCAATGCTGATACCACTACTCCACAAGATACTGAGTTCACCTTGAGAAATCGATAATGCACGACGCAAATTCGATTCCATCAATTCACCCAATACGAAACCTAAGATGAGTGGTGCAAGTGGGAAATCAAACTTACGTAAGATATAACCAATGATCCCTAGACCCATGCACAGCAATAAGTCAAAGATCGTGCTATGAATCGCATACACACCAACAAAACTCACCGTTGCGATGATTGGAATCAAAATATAGCTTGGAATACTGAGTAATCTTGCAAAAAAGCCCACCAATGGCAAGTTCAATACCAATAGAATGATGTTACCCACCATCAGTGATGCAATCAGTGCCCAAACCAATGTTGGCTGTTCAGCAAACAGTTGTGGTCCTGGTGTAATGTTATACATGGTTAAGGCACCCATCATGACAGCAGTCGTACCCGAACCTGGAACTCCAAGGGTTAACATTGGCACAAAAGAACCACACGCTGCAGCATTGTTAGCGCTTTCTGGGGCTGCCAATCCACGTAGGTCGCCTTTACCAAATTTGCTACCATCTTTTGCCATTTTACGTTCAGTGGTATACGCCATTGCACTCGCAACACTCGCACCTGCACCTGGTAAAATTCCTGAAAAGAAGCCCAAGAGTGAGCCACGGATCATCGTCGCAAGAGTACTTAAGAATTCTTTGAGGTTGAATAAAGACCGTTTACCTTGTTCTAAAACCACTTTGCCTAAAGTCGTACGCTCAAGTAACAGTAAGATTTCACTAATACTAAATAAACCGATCACGACTGTAGTAAAGGCAATACCATCACTTAAACCCACGCTATCGAAGGTAAAGCGATAAACCCCAGTAATCGCATCCATACCTACAGTTGAAAGCGCTAATCCCATCAAAGCCATAATCAGGGTTTTAAACGGTTGCGTACTGACTAGCCCTGTAAGACACACAATCGCAAAGACCATTAACGCAAAGTATTCTGCAGGACCAAATGACACTGCCCAACGTGCAAGGATGGGTGCAAATAATACGATCCCAATAAATGCGATGGTACTTCCGATAAAGGAACTGATTGAGGATAAGGAGAGTGCAATACCCGCTTTACCTTGTTGTGCCAACGGATAACCATCTAAAGTGGTCATAATTGCACCTGCGTCTCCAGGTACATTCAGCAAAATTGCGGAGATACGACCACCATACTCGCAGCCTAAATATACTGCAGCCAATAATATCAATGCACTATCTACAGGTAAACCTAAGGCATAAGCAAATGGTAACAGGATAGCAACACCATTAATTGGACCTAGACCTGGTAAAAGACCGACCACCGTTCCAATAAACGCACCAATAAAGGCAATTAATAAGTTTTGGGGTTGTAGTGCAACCTCAAAACCCATCATGAGAAAATTTAATACATCCATGTGTTGTTATCCTTAACCGAAGAATCCAAGTGGTAATGGAACATCAAGTACGCGATCAAAGAGATAATAAGTATTTGTACTCAGAACTACCCCTGTGATCACTGTTGGAAGTGTTTTCCCGCCAAATAATTTACCCAGCGCAATGGTCATGAGCAGTGTTGCAATGACAAAACCAAAGAACTCAAAAATCATCGCGTAAATGGTGAGTGCGACAGCACATAGTACTAATTTACCGAGCAAATGTTTGGTCCAGCCCAGCTCTACAGGCTCAAACATAATGGCTGGACGAACGGTTAGATAAACAGCACTAAAAGTGATCAAACCCATTAAAAGGATTGGAAAGGCTTTCGGCCCAACAGGATCATAAGAAATCGGTGCTTCAAAATTGCAGGCGTAGATCAATAATCCCAATCCAAAAACTGAAATGATGGCTGTAAGAATGCGTTCAGATTTCATCATCTTCCCTCTAAACAAAAACCGAGTTAGAACCTATGACCTAACTCAGTTTGCTTGTTATTTTGATAATTTGTATTCTTCCGATAATTGACGCATTTCATCTGTTTGTTTATAGACATAGGCTTGGATTTCCTCGCCTGTCATTTCAAATGGGAGTAAATCTTGGTTTTCACGTACGGCATCGAATTTCTGATCTGCCATCATCTTGTCAAATGCCTTTTTCCACCAACCATAGGCTTCATCACTGACTTTAGGTCCCATATAGAAACCGCGGATCACAGGCCACTCCAAATCATAACCTTGCTCAATAGCCGTAGGTAGGTGTGCAAATTTCCCTTCTAGACGATCTTTCGCAAAGACTGCCAGTACACGAATCGAGCCTGCTTGTAAGTGTGAACCAACTTCACTGACGTTGCCCACACCCACCTGAATATGTTGCCCTAGTAAAGAGGTTAAAACTTCTCCGCCCCCTTCAAGTGCCACAAAACTCATATCGGCAGCATTAATACCTGCCTGTTTTGCTAGAATTGCCGTTTGCATCCAATCTTGACCGCCAACACTGCCTGCTCCACCGAAACTCAATTTCTTGGGATTTTCACGCAGTGCTTTCATCAAATCATCAAGATTTTTCAAAGGTGAATCTTTATGAACTGCCACTAAACCATAATCAACGGCAACCCCTGAGAGCCACTTCACGTCTTTTTCTGTGAAATTACCAAACTTTCCTTGGGCTAAGTTCAACAGCGACCCCGTAGAAAATGCTACAACAGCATTGTTATTTGCAGGATCGTTGTTGACGATTTTGTTATATGCCACTGCACCTACACCGCCTGGCATATAAGTCACTCGCATTGGGTCAGTCATTACCCCAGTTTCTTTAAAACCAGATTGTATTAATTTACAGGTCATATCGAATCCACCCCCCGGCTTAGCGGGTGCAATACATTCTGCACGCTTAGGCTGACCCGGTTCTTTGGAAGCATTTCCTGTACCACAGCCCACTAACACAGCGCCCGTACACGCCAATGCTAACCATTTCATTTTTTTCATAGCAAAATATCCTTATTGCTGAATTATTAATTGATACATGTCCATCTCTACCTACCACCAGCGCTGACCATATAAGTCATCTTCTGGCTTGGGGTTTTACTTCGCTTTTGATTTATGTTTAGCAATTCGCTCCTCGACTGCAAATTTCAACAAGGCCGCACTACGGTAAAAACCATGCGCAAACTTGCCAAAAGGAATGGTCAGGAAGAAAGTCATGACTGTTGCAAGATGAATAATCAAGAGCAATGCCATTGCTGAGGTATCACGGAAGGCCAAGAGCAATAAGCCCGTAACACTGATAAGTAAAAGTAAGAAGATAAAGCCACGATCCATTGGCTTTTGTTTCACATCGCCATGTAAAGGGTGACGTTTAATGTTGAGATATAACAATCCTACTGGGCCAATGATTAAGCCAATCCCACCCAACGTACCTAAAATTACGGGTAAACTGCTGTAGGCATATGGTGCTTGAAGACCAAGAAAATAGTGATAGAACGTTGCAACGCTTGTTGCTGCAAAACAGAGTAAAAAGCCATACATCGTGAAGTGATGATAAACACGACGGATTTGTGTATATCGATCATCTTCTTCATTACAACCTTTGCCATGCCCACCATCTAAATATTTGAGCGTCAGAACATTTTTAGATGCTTGTAGAATATCTGGCTGCGCCACGCCTTCAGGAATAATTTTAGAGGTTTGCTTCCAGAATTTTGCAATGCCTAAACCCAATAGCACAAACGCTAAAATAAACACTGAACCAAACAGCACTGCTAAGAAATTGTGAGGAAAAATGGCGTAGAAATCACCTTGGTAGCGACCAAATAGATCGGTGCCATTCATCCAAACACCTGCCAACATTAGTAAGAAAAATAGTACTGACATTGCAGAAACCAGTGGAATGCCTGTTTTTTGATAGATTGATCCAAATGCAGTTGGGACTGCAAATTCTTGATAAGTCTCTAATCTAACTTGTGCCATGGCTTGCGGAATATTGACGCCAAATTCATGCGGTGGCGCATATTGGCAAGCATGTAAACACGCGCCACAGTTATGACAAAGATTAGCCATATAGTGGATATCCGCCTGCGTAAACTCAAGACGTTTGGTCATGGCAGGGAAAACCGCACAAAATGTTTCACAGTAACGACAAGCATTACAAATCTGTAAGGCTTGTTTGACTTGCTCCTCGTTCTGACTCAACTGCACGACAGGAATTAAATTTTTTGCATTGGCATTCATAATCAAACTCCCAACTTCAGTGCAGCTTTGGCCGCATTTTTTCCTGCGATACGACCAAATGTCGTTCCAATCGACATTCCCACTCCTGCGGTATAACCCTGACCTAACACGTTGCCAGCCATCATTTCACCTGCAACGAATAAATTTGGGCTTGGGCAATTATTGAAACGAACGGCCGCATCATCCTCCACTTTTAAACCTAGATAAGTAAAAGTGATGCCCGGACGCAGTGCGTATGCATAAAAAGGGGGTTGATTCAGCGGAACAGCCCAATGGGTTTTTGCAGGGCTTAAATTTTCAGTATGACAATTATCAAGCACAGTATGATTAAACTCACCAACAACACAGGCTTGGTTAAACTCATTCACCGTTTTCGAGAGGGTCGCTACATCTAAATTGAGCTTTGTTGCTAACTCTTCGATGCTGTCTGCTTTAGTGCCTTCAAATACGGGTGGCATGAAGCGTCCAACTGATTTTGAATCAATAATCGAATACGCAATTTGATTCGGTTGCTTGGCAACTAAACGCCCCCAAATCGCATAGCGTTTAGGCCAGAAATCTTCACCTTCATCATAAAAACGCTCTGCATCTTTGTTGACGACAATCCCTAAAGATACACAGTCAATACGGGTACAAATTCCACCATCATATAAAGGAGCACGTGCATCGACAGCGACACAATGCGATTGAGATGGATCGCCAATGATATCGGCTCCTTGATCCATCATAAATTTAAGCAAGTTGCCTTGGTTAAAACGTGTACCACGAATAATAAAATTATCTGCTGGCCACTCACCATTTTCGTTTTGTCCCCAAGCTTCTTTGAGCCATGCGATGTTAGATTCAAAACCACCTGCAGCAAGAACACAAGCTGCTCCTTCAAAGCGTGTACCATCTTCAGCAATAGCAGCTTTGAAAGTATTATCTTCTATGTCTAAGTCAACAATTTTAGTGTTATAGCGAACCTCGACACCTAAATCTTGTGCACTTCTAAAATAGGCATTAACTAAAGCTTTTCCACCGCCCATAAAAAAAGCATTGGTACGTGCGACATGCAGTGCCCCTGACAGCGGTGGTTGAAAATTTACCCCATGCTTACGCATCCAATCTCGACAAGTTGCTGTACTTCGAATCACCAAGCGTGCCAAATGTTCATTGGTCTTACCCGCGGTGACTTTTAATAAATCCTGCCAGTACTCTTCCTCAGGATAAGCGTCCACCAAAACATCTTGTGGTGCGTCATGCATACAACGTAAATTACGAGTGTGTTGAGAGTTCCCCCCACGCCACTCTTTGGGTGCAGCTTCCAATAATAAGACAGATGCGCCTTGTTCTCTTGCTGTCAGTGCAGCACACAATGCGGCATTCCCACCGCCAATCACAATTACATCATGCATTCGATGTCTTCCCTCTCGAATTTGATGTAATTTAAGACTAAAAGTGCGAATTAACGTGATAGGCAGAATTTAAATAGGTGTTTAATAAAATTAAATAGGTTAAAAGTCTAATAACTCAGCACTTGGCCATAGTCCTTTCTGAATCAAGCTTTTAACTGTGCTTTTAATCGCCACTTTAGTTGCTAGGCTCGCGGGTGAAAGCTCTTCTTCAGCCAAACTAATTAAATAATTAATTCGATCAAGTTCTGGTTCAACCACTTTTAATAAACAAATATCCGACTTTAGATAATCAAAATGTGCACTGACAGGTTGAATGGTTGCCATGTTTAAATTGCAAACACAATTCATCAGAAGATGTAGACCATCTACTTCATAGTCAACATCTAATAATTCAACTTTTTGATCAAGAAATTTACGCAAACCATGTCTCTGACTTGGCAATACAAGTGGTAAGCGATTCACTTTTTCTAAATCAATTTTTCCTTCTAAAATACATTGTTCATAGCCATGCTCTTTTAACAAAGCACAATTGGCCATCATGAACATTTGCTCTTTCAATAAAGGTTGAACAGCCCAATTACTATCCACATCTTGGGTAAATATAATCGCAATATCTAACTGCCTTGCATTGACCAAATTGGTGAGATTACCAGATAGGCTCTCGACTAAATGAATTTTTATATCGGGATAACGCTCCGACATTAGTTGCATGAAGGGAATGCCGAGTACTGATGCAATACTGGGTGAAAATCCCACACTCACATGACCTGTCAAGCGTGACGAATGCGCCGCTTCTATTGCATATTGCGCATGACGAAGTGAAAGTTGTGCCTGTTTTAAAAACGCTAAACCTGCAGGTGTTGGGGTCACACCTGTTGAGTTACGTTGCAATAACCGTGTACACAACTCATCTTCTAACTTTGCAATTTGCTGGCTAAGTGCTGATGTGCCCACATCTAACTTCTGCGCAGCTTTACCTAAACTTCCGGACTCAACAATCGTAATAAAGTATCTAAGTTGCTTCAGTTCCATATGCCTCCCCCTACCCATACGAATATTAAATAAGCATCGTACTTTTTCGTTTTATCAGTTTTAATTAGCAATAAAAAAGCCACTTAAAATAAGTGGCTTTTTTATTGCAAGAATTTTGGTGGAGATGGCGGGAGTCGAACCCGCGTCCGCAAGCACTACACTCGAGATTACTACATGCTTAGATATCGTCTATTGTTTTAACCCTCAAAGACCCGACGAACAGGGTTAAGAGAGCGATCCTTTAAGTTTAGTACAACACCCCAAGGCTTGATGTTATACGGACTTGTGTGCGTGCGCTTCAGTCGGGATCTCTAACCACAAGTATTCAGAGATGCGGACAAGCTGCCCTTAGGCAGCTAGAGCGTAAGATTCGTCGTTTGCGACTATTTAAAATGCAAATTTTATTTACGAGAGAAAATGCGCTCTCGGCATGCATCTATGAGTTTCATCACCAGCGTCGAAGCCAGGAACATCCCCAAAGTACAACGCAATCATAGCATAAAAGTTTGAAAATACGACCTCTAATTTCACAACAATTAAACATACACATGCGCTTATTCCAATAATTGAGATAAAATCTCTTTTTTCAAGTTCAAAATTGCATATTTTATGAGTTATTTACTTGCACTAGATCAAGGGACGACGTCAAGTCGTGCGATCATTTTTGATGAACATGGAAACGTTCATGCAACAGCTCAAAGAGAAACTAAAATACGAACACCAAAGTCAGGCTGGGTAGAGCAAAATGCACAAGAGATTTGGAGTTCACAAATCGCAGTAGTGCAGCAAGCAATTGCTGATGCGCGATTACTGCCTAAAGATATCAAAGCTTTAGGCCTAACCAATCAACGCGAAACGACAGTGATTTGGGATAAAAAAACTGGTGAACCTCTAGCCCCTGCAATTATTTGGCAAGATCGCAGAGCAAGTGATTGGTGTAATTCCCTCATTCACCAAGACTTACAAACCAAGATAAATTACACCACAGGACTCCGCATTGATCCTTATTTCAGTGCTGGAAAATTAGTGTGGTTACTTGAAAATATTGTTGGTTTAAGAGCTCATGCGGAACAAGGCGAAGTGGCTTTTGGCACCATTGATAGCTGGTTAGTTTGGAATCTCACTCAAGGTGCTGAACACGTAATTGAGGTCTCTAATGCTTCAAGAACCATGTTAATGAATTTGCATACCCAGCAATGGGACGACGAGTTACTCGCACTATTTAACATCCCAAAAGCAATATTACCCAAAATCGTGGCTTCTGATTGCCATATTGCCAATACAGCAAAAGGTCTCTTAGGTGCAGAAATTCCAATTACAGGGATTCTAGGTGATCAACAATCAGCGTTATTTGGTCAATCATGTTTTGACGTAGGCTCAGCTAAAAACACCTATGGTACTGGCTGCTTTATGTTATTCAATACAGGTGATCAAATTCAACTGAGTCAAAATCAACTCCTCTCCACTTTAGCTTGGCAATGCAAAGAACACACCTCGTATGCGCTTGAAGGTAGTGTTTTTATGGCTGGTGCAATTGTGCAATGGTTACGTGATGGGCTTGGAATTATTCAAAGTAGCCAAGAAGTTGAACAATTGGCGTGTCAAGTTAATAGTACCGATGGTGTCGTACTTGTTCCTGCCTTTACAGGCTTAGGAGCACCTCATTGGGATACGGATGCCCGCGCATTATTATGTGGTATGTCTAGAGGGACAAATAAAGCACATATTGCGCGAGCAGCTCTCGAAGCAATCGCATTTCAAGTCGTTGACGTATTAAATGCCATGCAATCTGATATTCAAAATCCTTTAAAAGAATTACGTGTAGATGGTGGTGCGAGTCAAAATGATATGTTGATGCAGTTTCAAGCCGACTTACTGAATGTTCCTGTGTTAAGACCGCAACTTTTGGAGTCAACGGCTTGGGGAGCTGCGGCAATGGCGGGTTTAACTGCAGGTGTATTTAAAAATCCGTCTGATATTGCAGCATCATGGAAATTGGAAAGAGCTTTTGAGCCAACAATGTCTGAAGATCAACGTCAATTCCATTTACATCAATGGAATAGTGCTTTAAAACGTTCAAGATCAGATATTTAGTATAAAAAACCGCCTACAAGGGCGGTTTTTTTATAAGAGATACATAGATTTTTCAATATGCGTATGAAGCAATACCTGTTGCAATTGCTTTACCTTCATCATTCACCATATTCATACGCATCGTACAACCTTTGCGACCCATGCGTAGCACTTCAGCAGTGGCAATAAAATACTTTCCGCGCCCTGGTGATAAATAATCCACTCGCATATCTACTGTTGCTAAACGTGAAACTTTCTTTAAAGTTTCAGGCAACATATCAGGTTCTGCACGCTTGTAAAGCTCCCCCATTGCAACAATCCCGCCAATACTATCGAGTAATGTTGCTGCTACACCACCATGCAAAATTTGGAAAGAAATATTACCAATGAGATTAGGTTTCATCTCAATATAACCTTGGATTTCACCTTCTACGACACGCATTTGCATTTCGTTGTAAGCGAAATAAGGAGAGGTATTAAATACTTGAGTGAGTTGATTTAATACCACTTCAAGATCAGGTTTAGCACCTAAATGGAGGTTACCCATCCATTTTTTTTGGGAATCGTTCATACAAAACTCAAATTAACATCATGAGAAAAAACCATCAGCATTTTCCCAAAAACCGCCTTAAGGGGGCTACAATTAGACCCAAGTAAAATACCAAACATCGAGATTGTGATGACTTATACGTTTAATCGCCCTGCTTTTCCTGCAACACGCATGCGCCGTATTCGAAAAAATGACAAACTCAGAGCGATGGTGAGAGAAACACATCTTTCTGCTGAACATCTCATTTATCCAGTATTTGTTCTACCAGGTCAAAATCAAACCCAAGAAATACCTAGTATGCCAAATATTCACCGTCTTTCAGCTGATTTGTTGTTAAACAAAGCTGAAAAACTTTTAGAATTAGGTGTATCTAAATTAGCTTTATTCCCAGTTACCCCACAAGAAGACAAAAGTTTAACTGCTGAAGCAGCATGGAGAGATGATGGTTTAGTTCAAAGCACTGTCCGTCTTCTAAAAAAAGAATTACCAGAAATGGTACTCATCACTGATGGCGCTTTAGACCCTTATACAACACATGGTCAGGATGGCATCATCGATGAAACAGGTTATGTACTGAATGATGAAACTGTTGAGTGTCTGATTAAACAAGGTTTAAGCCATGCAGAAGCAGGAGCCGATGTTTTCGCACCGAGTGATATGATGGATGGTCGTATTGCTGCGATTCGTCAAGCATTTGAAGCAAATGGTCATATTTATACCAATATCATGGCTTATTCTGCCAAATATGCATCAAGCTTCTATGGTCCTTTCCGTGATGCAGTGGGTTCAGCGTCTAATTTAAAAGGTGGTAATAAGTATAACTACCAAATGGATGTAGGAAACCGAGCTGAAGCTCTTCACGAAATTGCACTAGATATTCAAGAAGGTGCAGACATGGTAATCGTAAAACCAGGGATGCCATATCTAGATATTGTACGTGAAGTTAAAGACACATTTGGCATTCCAACATTTGTTTATCAAGTGAGTGGTGAATATGCCATGTTGGCAGCAGCAATCCAAAACGGCTGGCTTTCTGAAAGTGTGATTTTAGAATCATTGATGAGCTGTCGTCGTGCTGGTGCAGATGGAATTTGGACCTATTTTGCTGAAGATGCTGCAAAAATGCTTAAAGATCTGTAATACACTATTGAATCAAAAGCGCTTTTCCATAAAGCGCTTTTTTTCTACTAAAATCATCATCATTGTATTCGAGACCCAACTTTTAACTCACTCATTTAACATCTTACATCTCATCGATCTCTTTACATCATTGAGATTATTTGCACGATTAGAGCTTGAATATGGTCTAATACACCCCGTCATTTTGAAGGTGGATAAAAATGCACGTTGCCATCATTGGATGTGGAATTAGCGGCTTACTAACAGCGCTTGAATTACTCGAACAAGGTTGTGAAATTACCCTCATTGATCAAAAACAAGCAGCTAAAGCTGCATCTTGGGCAGGTGGTGGTATTTTGTCACCTATGTATCCTTGGCGTTATCCCAAAGCAGTCAATCAATTGGCACAACATGGTAAATCGTTATATCAATCTTGGAATCAAAAAATTCAACCATTGAGTGGCATTGATTTCGAAATTCACGATTCAGGCATGTTAATTTTTGATGAAGATGATTTTGAGATTGGACTCAGTTATAAAGCGCAGTATAACGAGCCGATGCAGCATTGCGATTTACTCGACGAGACTCAATTAAGAAATCTGAATCCACGAGTTTCTAATACTTTCAAGCAGGCTTTGCATTTTCCACAATTATCTAATGTTCGTAATCCTCGTCTTTTAAAGTCTATTCTGACTTATCTTAAATCACATTCAAAAGTAAAGATTATCGAGCATAAGTGGGTAGAAAAATTACTGATTCAAAATCAGCAAGTTCAATCCATTGTTCTGCATGATCAACATCAAATTAAAGCTGATCAGTATGTTATCGCTACTGGAGCTTGGTCGGCACATTGGGCATCACAACTCGATTTCAATATCCCTGTTCAACCTGTTCAGGGGCAGATGATCCTATTCAAAACCCCTGAAAACTGGCTACCCACGATGTGTATGTACAAGGTCATGTATATGATTCCACGTCGAGATGGCCATATCGTCTGTGGTTCCAGTATGGCGGAATTAGGTTTTGAACATCGCCCAAATTTGAAAACACAACAATCCATTTACCAAGCATGCATTCAACTCATACCTGAACTTAAAAATTTCCCGATTGTGCAACAATGGGCAGGCTTGAGACCTAGCTCACCTGATGGAATTCCATATATTGGTTTAATGCCTGAAATGAAAAACTTATGGGCGAATTTTGGTCATTTTAGAAATGGTTTATGCATGGGGCCAGCTGCAGCGCAGTTACTACGACAACTCATGCTGAATCAGACCACCCTCGTTGATCCTAGACCCTATGACCCATCTTTGAGGTTTCAAGTTTAATGTGATGGAAGTAGTTGCTCCAACGCCATTTTGAGTTCTGGATACTGAAATGTATAACCTGCTTGAATAAGTGCTTCTGGTATAACGTATTGTCCATTTAAAACCAATTGAGACTGCTCACCCAACATGATTTTAAACAATGAATCAGGCAGACTTAAAAGCGGTTTCTTGTTTAAAATTTTTGCTGCGGTGCGAACAAAATACACCTGATTCGTTTGTTCAGGAGCAACGAAATTAAAAACTTCGTTTGGAGTGTCATTCAACATCAGAAATTCAATCGCCTGAATCACATCCTGAATATGAATCCATGCTAAGGGCTGCTGACCTGAACCAATTTTACCTACCAGATTAAATCGAATCGGTAAGAGTAATTGTTGTAAAATTCCTCCGCCATGCCCAAACACCACGCCTAAACGAATGACCTTAATATCAAACTGATTTTTGTGTTGGAGAGCCGACCTCTCCCACTCTTGGCAAAGTTCGGACATAAAGATCGGTTGAGATGATCCCTGCTCATTGTTTTTTTCTAACCATCCTTGATCAGGATCAATACCATAATATCCTACAGCAGAACCAGAAATAATTCGCTTGGGATGTTGCTGATGGGTCAGCAGATAATGTAATAATGCATCGGTCGTATTCACTCGGCTGTCGATGAGTTTTTGTTTTCGCCTTTGCGTCCAGCGACCATCACCAATACTTTCACCCGCTAAGTTAATAACATAGTCAATTTGAGCGTGTTGGATATCATCGAAAGATTGAACCCATGTCAAACGTGGATGCTTCATTTTTGGATTGGACTGTCGGCTTAAACCAATCACTTGATAATCTTGATCTAGCAAATATGCAACCAAATAAGATCCAATAAAACCTGTTGCACCAGTAACCAAAACGCAAGGATGATACATAGAAATACTCTTATGATCTGATCCCTCTATCATGGTGAAAGATGCCTTTGAGCTCAATTCATGATTACTTATTTACCACCAATTTATTCGCCATGCGCTTCGCTTGTGGACCATAAAACCAAAAGGTAATTAAATATAATGGGATCGCCAGCATCAAAATCATAATTGCACTGAGACTTAAGAAACTGGAATTTTGGACATAGAGTAAAAAGTTCTGCCAAATTTCAGGGTCTTTTCTCGAGAAAAATAAAATACTTAAAAAAACACCAAGAAAGTTATAGCACCAAAAAATCAATGTAAAGCCTAATGTGAATTTTTTACGTTCTTGATCCGAAGGTGCACGTTGTTGTTGATAAATAAATTTATATAAAACAACAATCATCGCTATTAAATATGGAAGTGCAGTGACTATTCCTGCAATTGCCGAAGGCAATAACGCTGCCAATATACCTGCAACCAGCGTTAATCCTAAGCAAAGTAAAAAGAACCATAAAAAATATTTTCTTAAAGAAACCATAACTCTCAGACGCAATAAATTCCTGTCACAAAGCATAACCGAAAATAAATCAAATATTTTTAATTTTCTTGTCAACCGAATCACAACCTTATGCGTTATATAAGGTACAAGGTCAGTAGCAACCGCGTAGTCATTGCACCGGCATCCGCAATGATACACGGTGACCTTATACCCCAATGAGACCTATAAATCATGCTTCTTGCAGAAAAATTTAGTTTAGCAGCCTAAATTTGAATGACTGAAGTATTTTGGCCGACGATTTCACATCACTCGAATCGTCGGCTTTATTTTTGAACTTAATAAATTTTCTAAATATACTTTTATCCATAAAGATGAGATAACAATCAGAATAAATCCTAGTCGCAATGTATAAAGAAAAAATTAAACATAAAATTAGTCTAAAAAAACGTCTAAATTTTAAATCAGACTTTTGGGATGTATTGAATTATCCATTCACTCGCTTTCTTATCAGTATCGTATTAGTTTGCTATTGCTTTGTTTTTATTAAAGCATTTATTAATCATCAATTTCACATACCGCTTACAATCATCAGTTTACTCTGTGGTGTTTTTTATCAAAGTTATCAAATCATTAGAAACAAAGAAAAAATCTTAATTTATTCAATTTTAAGTCTATTTCTGAGTGCACTTTCATTTATTTCTATACAGAGTTCTAGCTCGAATCCATTAATAATTTGGGTCTATTTCTATCTTGGTGCTTACTTAATGATTTTTTCTGTAGAGCATCATCAGAGTTTAACCACACCTTTTGGTGAAGGGCTTAGTTTTTTATTCGCACTTGGAATTTGCTATTGGTTTTTCGAAAAACAGATGCTTGGTGTTGATACAGTATTATCGACATTCATCACAATAATCTTGTTAATATTTTTACTCTATTCGATTGTACATGCCTTTTTTGAAATTAAGCATCATCATTTAAGCCGTTTTCTACTGAGTTTCTTTACTTGTTGTTCAATTTTAATTTTGTCTATTGATCAAATTATAGAACTTTATTCACAGGGCGATATTACATCTGAGCATCGTTGGGTTGAGCGTTTAATTTTATTATTTCGATATTTTTTACTCGGTTTATCGTCTTTATATCTTTTTCAAAACTTAATGCTGCTTCTCAGCTATTTTCCCAAT
This sequence comes from Acinetobacter sp. YH12239, assembly GCF_013417635.1. Classification (NCBI taxonomy): domain Bacteria; kingdom Pseudomonadati; phylum Pseudomonadota; class Gammaproteobacteria; order Moraxellales; family Moraxellaceae; genus Acinetobacter; species Acinetobacter sp. YH12239. The sequence goes on from NZ_VPDP01000020.1 coordinate 15,907, forward strand.
AAATACACGCGTTCTTATTTTTCAGATGTCAAACAAAATACGCTGATCCATATCAAACGTTTTTCAGAAGATCAAATTTCTAAAACAGAAGCTTGGTTTGCACTCATTTTTACGGTTTCAGTCTATTCTTTAAATTATATCTATCAAATAATTCCCATCAATATGAGTATTTGGCTAAGCATTCTATTGGTACCCTTAGTCATCCAGTCTTTTTTTCATCATAAAATAGATCAATCGTTAACAGTAGCTAAACTGCATGCATCCTCTTCTCATAAGCAAATCTCGATCAACTCGAGAATCAAAAATAGAAACAAGAGAAAAAGACGAAAAAAGAGTAATTCGAATAAAAAATAGCGATTAAAAGCTGTCTTATAGAGATGTTAAAAATTTCGATGTTTTAAAGTCCGATATTGGATAAGATGACAATTGAGATGTTTTGGGGTTCAGTAATGGCGGTTCGTTTTTTTCACACTTCAGATTGGCATTTGGGACAATTCTTTCACAATCATGATCGCGATTATGAACACACGCAATTTTTAACGTGGTTACTCGAACAAATCAAACAAAAACAACCGCATGCCCTTCTGATCGCTGGTGATATTTTTGATGTCATTAACCCAGCTTCTTCCGCTCAAAAACAGTTATATCAATTTTTAACAGATGCACATGCAATCGCACCGCACATGCAAACACTGATGATTGCGGGTAATCATGATTCAGGCTATCGCGTTGAACAAGTTGAGCCTTTATTAGAAAAATATAATGCCAAAGCTGTGGGGGTCATTGCTTGGAATGAAGATAAAACCCTCAATATTGAGCGTTTATTACAGCCGATTTATAACGAAGACAAAAACATTGTTGCTTGGTGCTTGACCTTACCCTTTTTACGTTCAGCAGAAATTACTGGATTCAATGACCAAACGACCAATAGTCAAAATGCGATTGCCTATTTGCATCAAAAACTTATTGCCGAAGCCAAATCACGAAAACAACCTGACCAAGCCCTTATTTTAATGTCACATGCACATCTGCAAGGTGGAGAAACGTCTGATTCTGAACGTCCCATCATCATTGGCAATGAAGAAGCGCTTTCAACGTCTTTATATGATGATGTGATCGATTACGTGGCTTTAGGTCATTTACATAAACCACAAAAAGTAGGACAACCCCATATTCGTTATAGTGGCTCACCTATTCCATTATCTTTTAGTGAAATTCGCTACAAACATCAAGTGGTTGAAGTTGAAATCAACCCAAATTCTAGCGATGAAAATCGTTTTAAATTTCAAGCTTTAGAAATACCACGTAGTGTACAACTTCATAAAATATCAGGTGAATTACAACATGTGTTTGAACAATTAAAAGCATTGCCATCTGGTGAAATTGAAGCCATTAATCAACGTGAATATGTCGATATTGAATATCATACTCAAACGCCACCCCAGCCTAATTTACGCCAACAATTTGAAGATGCTTTACCCCCTCATCGTTATCGTTTAGTCCGCATTTCACGTAAATATTTAAATCAACAAGGTGATCATGATCCTCAAAATAAAATCAGCCTAGAACCACCTACTCCTGAAAAGCTCTTTCAACAAATATGGGAGAAACAAGGGTATCACTCAGATGATGCCGTGTTTAAAGATTTTTTAAGCTTGGTCGATGAAGCTCAAAAATCACTTGAAGATGACCTCAGCGCTTAAGGATATGCCATGAAAATTTTATCGATTCATATGAAAAACTTGGCATCTTTAGCGGGTGAACATTTAATTGATTTTGAAAGTGAGCCTTTAGCCAGTGCGGGCTTAGTGGCAATCGTTGGCAGAACAGGTGCAGGGAAATCTACCATTTTAGATGCCATGTGTTTGGCACTGTTTAATCGTGTTCCCCGCTTAAAAGATAGCGATGGCAAATTGATTGATGTTGATGGCTCAGAGCTTTTAACCAACTCACCTCAAACGATTTTAAGACGTGGTACGGGTCATGGATTTGCAGAACTTAAATTTATCGCACAAGATCAAAAAGTATATTTAGCACGTTGGGAGATTAAACGTGCCCGTGAAAATCCAAATGGTAAATTACAAAGTGTTCAACGCTCGTTAAAAAGCTTAACCGATGGCAACGTTGTCGCTGATAAAACCAAAGCAGTTGACGACAGTATTAAAAGAATTACACAACTGAGCTTTGAACAATTTACTCGTGCAGTTTTACTGGCACAGTCAGAAGTTACCGCTTTCTTAAAAGCACGAGATAATGAGCGTGGTGAACTTTTAGAATATTTAACAAACTCAAGTATTTTTGGAAAAATTGGTCAATTGGCATATGAAAAAACCAAGCAATTTTCTATCCAACGAAAGACCTTAGAAGAACGTTTAGGAGATATAGATATATTATCTCCACAGGAACTTGCTGAGACACAACTTTGTTTACATCAAACCGAAAATGAATTTGCTCAATTTGAGTCTGAAAAACAACACCTTTTAAAACAACAGCAATGGTTTGAACAAAAGCAAAAACTCGAAGCAGATGTACAAACACGTCAACAATATTTACAAGTCCAACAACAAAAATTAGAAGCTCTAGCTGCACAGAAACATCAACTCCAACAGCTAGAAACATTTGCAACAATTCGACCAGACGTCAATCATCAAAACGCGTTAACTGTTGAACTTTCACAGTTGCAACCTCAGCTTGACCGCGCTGAACAACAATTCACGGCGATTGAACAGCAATTTAATGCAGAAAAAATCACCTTTGAAAAAATCGATAATGAACTTCAACAACAACAAAAATTTGAAATTGAACATCAAGTACAGATCGATGTGGTACGCAGCCGCATTGCAGATCGACGCGTTTTAGGTCAGCAACTGATACAAAGCAAAGAAGAACTGAAAACACTTCAGGCTCAACAACAGCCTTTACTAAATGATGCACAACACGCGAAACATGAAGTTGAACAACTCAAGCAAAACATTACCCAGTGTACAGATCAACTAAATGAGTCAGCACAATTTACGGCTTTAGATGATGGACTCTCTGCTCATCTCAATCAATTACAACGCTTTATTCAAAGCTACACACAGTTTGAACAGCATTATGGCGATGTACATACAGCCCATGAACAAGTCACACTGAAACAACAACAGCTTGAGCAACTCACTCAACAGTATGGACAAGATGAAGCTTTAAATCAGAATATCTCATCGTTGCGTCAAAACCGTGAACAACTTCTGCATCAGCTGAATCAGCTCAATATTTTAGAAACACAATGGCGTAGTTTCCAAAGTATCTATTCGGAAAATATCCAATTAAGTACCGTACAAAACAGCTTAAAACAGCACATTGAAGACAGCCAAGCTCAATTAAAAAGCGCTGAACAAGCATACCAAACGCAGAAAAATTTACGTGAACAATTGCAACTCTTGTTGCAACAACAACGTCTATTACATACTGAGAACATAGAAAATTTAAGAGCAAATTTAATTGAAGGTGAAGCCTGTTTAGTTTGTGGAAGTACACACCACCCTTATGTTGAAAATAAAGAGTCTCTTTCGAAGGAGTTAATCAAACTTCAAGAGCAGCAAGAACGACAAGAACTTGAAAAAGAACAGCAGGCTTTCAGTACTTGGCAGCATGTGCAAAATACACATACTCAACATGTCGCGGCTTTAGAAGCAAATCGTAAACAGCTTGAAAATGTGACAACACAACGTCAACACGCTCAGGCTCAACTTGAACAGCAATTTAATCATTTAAATATCGCAGTCGACTTTTCAATTGATCATGCACAATTAACTCAAGCCATCACTTCTCGAATTGCCGATACTCAGCAAACACAAAAGCAAATTGAAGATTCGCTCAATACATTGGAACAGACACAGAAAACACGCCATGAACTTATACAATTTATTCAACAACGCTCACAGCATTTATCCTTAGTACAACAAGCTGAAGGCAATATTCAGGATATTGTGAGTCTACTTAACCCACAGCAACAACAAGATTGGGCTCAAAACACATTGAACTGCGCTCAAGCCATACTTGTGAAGCTTCAACATCGTCTGAACACGCTCAAACAGTTCAATGACTTGAACAATGTATTGAATAAAAAAGCGCAGTATTTAGAGCAGATCACTCAGTCACTTCAATTTAGTCAGGAAAAAATTAAAACAACAGAAACACGAATCGAAAAATTAGTAAGTGATGGTCAACAAAACAGCGAAATAGCGATTCAAGCAATTTATGAAATGACACATCGTCATGTGGAAAAACCACATGAATGGTTAGCGACATTTGAACAGAATCGTCAAAATTTAAATACTCAATTTAACGAAACTCGCCAGCGTTTTAATGAGATACGTCAAGTCTTCGACACCACCCAAATATCATTCAACCAATTAAAAACTCAATACCATCAACTTGAATCACAGATCGTGACTTTAAAAAGCAAAATTCAAGATTGGCTTAGTCAACACACTGACTTCGACGAAGCCCAACTTCAACAACTTTCACAGATTTCCCATCAGCAAGAACAGCATATCAAGCTCACTTTGCAAACGGCTGAACAACTTGTTGCCGATGCAAAATCAGCAACTAAAACCGTGCAAGAGCAACTCGAACAGCATTTAGTTCATTTGCCTGAAATTGAATTTGAAACACTTAAAGAACACTTATCGACCCTTAGCCATCAAATAGAAAAAATCACTGAACAACGTGATGACGTGAAGCTAAAACTCGAAGTTCATCAACGCAATCAGGCGAAGCAACAGCAATTTGCAGAGCAAATCCAAAAAATCCAGACAGAGGAACATCGTTGGAATAAAATATCGAGCTTAATGGGAGATGCGACTGGTAAAAAATTCCGTGATTATGCTCAGCAGTATAATTTGGATATTTTGATTGAATACGCCAATCAGCAACTGAGTATGCTCTCGCAACGTTATACCTTAAAACGCTTGGAAAACTCACTCAGCCTTGCCATTGTCGATCATGATATGGATGGAGAAACACGATCCGTTTCCTCACTTTCTGGCGGAGAATCCTTCTTAACAGCCCTGGCTTTATCTTTAGCCATTGCCAATATGGCTTCAGGCTCAATGAAAATTGAGTCACTGTTTATTGATGAAGGTTTTGGTACTTTAGATGCATCCTCATTGCATATGGTAATGAATGCCTTAGACCAATTACAAAGCCAAGGTCGCAAAGTGGTGCTGATTTCGCACATTCAAGAAATGCACGAGCGAATTCCTGTACAAATTCAAGTCAAGCCTTTAGGCTCTGGCGCAAGTACCATCAACATTGTCGGTTAATGGTTAATGATTAAAAATTAAAGCCGTCAAATGACGGCTTTAATCTAAGCTAGTTTTCTTAAAGTTAAAATTTGCTCAGCTCGTCCAAAAGGTCCGTTCAGATCATGAAGAATAGATGAAGTTAACCCGATACCGTCATCACCATATTGTTGTACTGTTTCCAGACCTAGCCACTTACCTATTGGCATACGATAGAGATGTATCTGTAAATCTAAATTTGGAAAAGTATAGTTAAACGGCCAACCTTGTCGTGTCACAATTCCATTCGCTGTATCGACCATTCCCATCAACTTCACAAAGTCTGAATGTGTTTGTCCTTCAACCATGTCATAAGGATTGGTTAACCATACAACGCCCTTTCCTGCACGTCGATCTAGACGGCGTGCCTCAAGTGATTGAATATAGCCTCCAGGCCAATTTCTAATTTCTTCCCATAAGATCCCCTCGTCAGGATCAGCAACTTTTTGATCTTCTAATCCTGCGACTGCCTGAGTATCACTCATCATCATTCGCCAAGTACGTGCCTGAATGCAGCTTTTACCATGTGCAGACATGGTCGACTCGATCAACTCAATGGTTTTTCCAGGTCGAATAATTCGAGTTTCAATTTGAAACTCCCCAGCGGGTATCAGGCCCAAAATATCCAAACTTATACGTCCAATCCTTAGGTCAGACCGAGCGGAAAAGTGATCCAACTCTGCACAAATAATCCCTGTTGCGGGCGCCATATGCTGTTCGTGCGCATTCCATGCACCTTGAGCATGTATAGTCGACTTATACTTAGCCAGTACTGATCCATCATCACACAATTTTCGTTCTAAAAGCTGATAATACGAACTCATCCAATTCTTCCCTGTTTTATGATTATGTGAAATATATTGGTTTATTTTTATACATAAAAAGTTGTATTTACAATAACAGTCACTGAACCCGAAAGTTCAGTGCAGACTGAATCCAATCATTTTGAGTAATCTCGCGCCCCAAATAAGGCCGTCCCTATGCGAACCATAGTCGATCCAGCGCTAATCGCATCTTGTAAATCACCCGACATTCCCATACTCAAGGTATCCCAATCAGAAGGATGTGCATGATGCTCTTTCATCTGATCAAAAAGTGTCTTGGCATCATAGAGTGCATCTACATTGCCAGGCGCTGGAATGACCATTAATCCTCGTAATCGAAGTCGAGGTAATATGCTCATTTGAGCAACCAGATCTTTGACCTCTGAAACTGCACAACCATCTTTGCTTTCTTGAGCATCAATATTCACTTGAAGACAAATATTGATAGGCTCCTGTTCGATTGTGCGTTGATTAGAGAGTCGCTCTGCGATAATAAAGCGATCAACCCCATGCACCCATGCAAATTGTTCAGCCAACTGTTTGGTTTTATTGCGTTGTACATGACCAATAAAATGCCATTCGATATCTAAATCATTCAGCGCTTTGATTTTATCTAATGCTTCTTGCAGGTAATTCTCACCAAATGCTCGTTGACCAGTCTGATACATTTCTCTCAAAATATCCGCTGGATGCGTTTTGGAAACAGCAAGGAGTTTAACGTCGTTAGATTGTCGTTGAGCAACTTCACAGGCTTGTTCAATTTGTTGAATGACACTATTTCTCGCTTGCTCTAGACTCATCATGTATAGCTATCTCAGTTAATTTATCTTTTTTTACTTTCTTGCACGCTAACTGTTGGTTAAGCTGTAGGAAAGCCTTATTATTCTATCAAAATAATTACGATTTTAATGCGTTCGGGGAATTTATGGATATTACAGAATTACTGGCATTTTCAGTGAAAAACGGGGCGTCTGACTTGCACCTTTCTGCAGGAATGCCACCGATGATTCGTGTTGATGGTGAAGTTCGTCGTATTAACTTACCAGCCTTAGAACACAAAGAAGTACATCGCTTAATCTACGACATCATGAATGATAAACAACGTCGCGATTATGAAGAAAAATTAGAAACCGATTTCTCATTTGAAGTACCCGGTGTAGCACGCTTCCGTGTCAACGCATTCAACCAAAATCGTGGTGCTGGCGCGGTATTCCGTACCATTCCTTCTCAAGTGATTTCTATGGAAGACTTGGGCATGGGGCAAATCTTTAAAGACATTTGTGCCTATCCACGAGGAATTGTTTTGGTCACAGGACCAACCGGTTCAGGTAAATCGACTACGCTTGCGGCGATGATGGATTACATTAACGACAACCGTTATGACCATATTTTAACCGTCGAAGACCCGATTGAATTTGTGCACCAATCCAAAAAGTGTTTGATTAACCAGCGAGAAGTGCATCGTGACACACATGGTTTTAATGAAGCGCTACGCTCTGCACTGCGTGAAGATCCAGATATTATTCTCGTCGGTGAAATGCGTGACCTCGAAACCATTCGACTTGCACTCACTGCTGCGGAAACTGGTCACTTGGTGTTTGGAACACTGCATACCACATCTGCCGCAAAAACAATTGACCGTATTATCGACGTGTTTCCTGCCGATGAGAAAGACATGGTTCGTGCCATGCTTTCTGAATCGCTTCAAGCCGTCATCTCTCAAACACTTTTGAAGAAAACAGGTGGCGGTCGGGTAGCTGCTCACGAAATTATGATTGGAATTCCAGCGATTCGAAATCTCATCCGTGAGAACAAAGTTGCACAAATGTATTCTGCAATACAAACCGGTGCAAATTATGGCATGACCACTCTCGATCAAAGTCTCAAAAATCTTGTCGCGAAAGGCATTATTACCCCGCAAGTTGCACGTACTGCGGCTAAACAACCAGAATCATTTTTATAAAAAAGTGAACGTCATTTGATTTAGGGGAATCAAAATGGATTTTAATGACCTGCTCGACATGATGATTGCGCGCAAGGCTTCAGATTTATTTATCAGTGCAGATATTGAACCATCAATGAAAATTAATGGTGAAATTGTGCCTGTAGTTAAAACAAAACTCACTGGTGAAATCATAGGTCAATTGATTCACTCGATTATGAGTGAAAGACAACGAATCGAATTTGCTGCAACACACGAATGTAATTTTGCTATTGCCAATCGCGATAAAACTGCACGTTTTCGTGTGAGTGCTTTTCAGCAACGTGATCAACCTGGCATGGTCTTACGTCGGATTGAAACTGTCATTCCAAGTATTGAAGAGCTGAAACTACCGCCCGTACTTAAAGATCTGGCAATGACTAAGCGCGGGATAATCTTATTTGTAGGTGCTACTGGTACAGGTAAATCAACTTCGCTTGCAGCAATGATCGGTCATCGTAATCAAAATTCTAAAGGTCATATCATTACCATTGAAGACCCAATCGAATTTATTCATCAACATCAGGGCTGTATTATTACTCAACGTGAAGTTGGCATTGATACAGACTCCTTTGAAATTGCACTGAAAAACACACTCCGTCAAGCACCTGATGTTATTCTTATTGGTGAGATCCGCTCTCGTGAAACCATGAACTATGCGATTAGTTTTGCTGAAACAGGTCATTTAGTATTTGCGACCTTACATGCCAATAATGCCAACCAAGCCTTAGATCGTATTATTCATTTCTTTGAGACGGATCGTCACAGCCAACTGTTTATGGACCTCTCACTGAATTTGAAGGCGATCATTGCACAACAGTTAATTGCGACTCCTGATAAAAAATCACGTCATCCTGCAATTGAAATCTTAATCAATTCTCCACTGATTTCAGACTTAGTGCGTAAAGGAGAAGTTCATGAAATTAAGGAAGTCATGAAGCGTTCCCGTGAAATTGGAATGCAGACGTTTGATCAAGCCCTATTTGACTTATATAAAGCTGAGAAAATTACTTATGACGAAGCATTACGTCATGCTGACTCTGCCAACGATTTACGCTTACAAATCAAACTCTCTGAAGAAGATCCAAACTATCTGTTGAATTCTGGCCCCCGCCTCACTTTTGATGGTCAAGATGATTAATCAATAGTGAATAAAAAAGGAGCTATCATTGCTCCTTTTTTACTTTAATCAAGATTTATTTTTTACGGTATGCCTCTTGGCATTCAGGCGCATCGCAATAACCATATAAATTCAAAGAGTGACCTGTTAAAACAAAACCAAGTTGTTCAGCAACATTATGTTGTTCTTGTTCAATCAAATCATTGTGGAATTCAACAACTTTGTTGCAGTTCTGGCAGACCATATGATCGTGGTGATCATCTTGCATGATTTCGAATACAGAGTGATTATTCTCGAAATGATGACGTTGGATAATACCAGCAGCTTCAAACTGAGTTAACACACGATATACAGTTGCTAGACCGACATCTTCGCCTTGCTCAAGTAAGGTCTTATAGATATCTTCCGCGCTCAAATGATGCTGTCTTGAATTTTCTAATAATTCCAAAATCTTGATTCGTGGAAGGGTAACTTTAAGTCCAGCTTTGCGTAAATCTTGATTTGAAATAGGCATATAAAAAGGTCTCTCAACAAATTTTAAGTTGGAATATGCAACAGAGTTGAGATGCAGTATGATCTATCCTTGGATCAATTGCATCATAATTAATTTGGGATAGTGTAGCAAAATGCAAAAAATCATGCTGACGTTATTCGTCGCTTCTTTACTGGGTGGTTGTTCTGTCTTTGGTGTATACAAAGTTGATATTCCTCAAGGAACACCATTAACCCAAGCGCAAGCTTCAAAAATTCAAGTCGGGATGACTTACCAACAAGTTCGTTTTTTACTTGGTAGCCCAACCATTTCAGATCCTTTGAATCCTTTACGTTGGGATTACATCTACAATTATACCCCAGGTACATATGCTAAAAAAGCAAATATTCCTGCAACTCAAGGTCAGCATCTAAAAGTATATTTCGATGGTTCTGGCGTCGTGAATAAAATCGAAGGTTTAGAAACTATCCCAGAAACTCAACCTGGTTTACCAGGTTCGAAAGATGCGATTTTGAACGCGCCACCACTATAAAGAATTAGACATAAAAGAAAACCCCTCAAAGAGGGGTTTTTCATATCATTTCAATTGTTTAAAGCGATTGCCACGACAATAGCGCCCAACTGGATTCGCTGCCGCTCGCTTACGGCGTATATCTTTTGGATTAATCGTTAATGCCCGATAGATTTCCACCCGATCACCTGCTTGCAGAACATGCGATTGATCTTGTACCTTCGTCCCAAAAATTCCAACAGCATACTCGTCTGGCAACTGCGTACACGACGCGATACCACTTTGTGTAATAGCATCCGCAACAGACATGCCTTCCACAAATTCAAGTTCAATGTGAAACTGCTGGTCTACAGCAGCATAAGCAACCCAAACTTTTGCATTTTGGATCATGGTAACAATTGACCTAAGTAAGAAATCATTGCAACCACAATTGCTAAAGGTGTCACAATACGCACAGCCACACGCCAGATATTATAAAAAGCTTCATTACTAAAATTCAGCGCTTTACGTAAATGACTAATTTTCATGATCCAACCCACGAAAATTGCATAGATTAAACAAATGCTTAATCCCCAAAGCATTAAAATCGGAGTTAAAAATAGATCGGCTGCAGGGAATACCCAAATTAAAAGTGGTGCAAGCAATAAAATATATTGCACCGCTTGTGCTAATCCACGATGTGCGAGTTGTTCCTTACCAAGTTGCAGGAGTAAAGCTACTGCAAATATTGTCGCGATTAAAACGATATATGCTGGAATTGCAGCACTAATTGCAAAATATCCAAATCCAGCCACAGCCACCAGTTGCGCTAGCCAAATCGGTAAAGTTTTTGGCGTTGCAGCATCTTGTTTCTCTTGATTAAGATTTGTCTGCCAATACAATCCAAGCCCGAGACCAGAAGCCACTAAAGCGAGAATAGTTGCATTGCCCCACTCTTTAAACTCAACAGGAGTCAGCTGCCAATCATTGACTTGGACACCAAAAACTTGAGCCGCGATTAAACTTGCAATCGTTGCAATCGCAGTAAGTACAACCAATACAGAACGTTGAAGAAATGATAAACCAAATGCAATGAATGCTGCGATACCCATCAAAATATTTGAACCAATACCAAAATCATTTTGTTGTGCTACAGCATTAGAAGTATTAAGTAATATACCGCCCGCTAAGAATGGAATAAAAATAACAGCAAGCCAACCAACCACTCTCCAACGTTGGTGCGCATCGGCTTCACGGGTCAATTTTGATAATGCGTTCAACGCTGATGTTTGAGCTCGTTTCGCCAATCCAATTTCCAAATAGATAATTGGCAACGCTAAAAACAACATCGTTGCAAACCAAAGTAACCAAAAATCGAGTTGTCGATCAATTTGCAAGCCTAAGCTTGGTGCTAGACCCACAATAATGATAAATGATAAACAAAATGCCATCAGCGGCGATAACCATCGTGACATAGCGGTGTCCTGCATGAGGTATTCCATTAAAAAGTTTTACGCTATTTTGCCTAGCTCAATCATTAAAATCAAAGTCTGGCGTTAAAAAAGTAAGTGTAGATCTTAGACACTTCACATTAAATTTTTAATACTGATCCGCGCGAGTAACACGCTTCAAGCTTGGGTCACGGGCTTCTCTGACCAATCGCTCAACGTGAGTTATGGTACGTAGTGTTGGCTTACCATCCTGAAATAAAATCATTTCGCCGGGCGTATATGCAAACCAAGCTTCATTATCTGTTAATGGTTCTGTCGTGATCACAGCCACACGATCTTCAGGTGTCGTGACCTGACTAAAATCGACCTCAACATCGATATCAATTAATCGTGCAGGTTGAAATGGATATTCGCGAACAATCCAGTGTAATTTTGTGGTCGCATAACTATACAAAGCCTGTCCATTTGATAAACAAAAATTGAATGTCCCATGCTCTGCTATTGTTGGTGAAATTTCTTCTAATGCATGAAATACGTCTTGGACACTTGGCTCTACATAACCAAACTTTTGTACGAGATGTTCTAATAAATAGCAAAATGCAAGCTCACTATCCGTATTACCTACTGGTGTGAACTGTCCCGACAACATTGGATGAAAATCATGCAGATCACCATTATGCGCGAAAATCCATTGTCTCCCCCACAATTCACGAATAAACGGATGAGAATTTTCTAAAGTAATTTTTCCCTGTGTTGCTTTACGAATATGGGCAATAACATTACGCGATTTAATCGGATAATTACGAACGAATTCTGCAATTGGAGACTCGACTGCAGATTGGTTATCAACAAATAAGCGACATGCCTTATCCTCAAAGAAAGCGATGCCAAAACCATCTGAGTGATCTGACGTTATTCCAGCGCGCTGAGAAAAACCACGAAAAGAAAACGTAATATCCGTAGGGGTGGCACAATTCATTCCAAGTAGTTGGCACATAATCTTTCATTTTGCTTTAGTTATCAGTTTTATTGTGCATCAGCCTTATAGATGTTGCAAATATGAATATGGCAATTGAATATGTTTTATACGGGATATATGGGACATAAAACGATTATTCTTATCAAACAAAAAAAGCCACCGAAGTGACTTTTTATTATGTGATTATGAATTAGTGCGCCGACTTAGAACGATTGGTAATCAGTGTTCCAACACCGTGATCAGTAAAAATTTCCAACAAAGTCGCATGTGGAACACGCCCATCCACAATATGCGCGCTCACTACACCACCTTTCACCGCATCAAGCGCACACCCCACTTTCGGAATCATACCGCCGTAGATCACACCTGTATCGATCAAGCGATCAACTTCTTGTGTTGTTAGTCCAGTGAGTAGGTTTTTATTCTCATCCAATACACCACTGATATTCGTAAGAAGAATTAACTTTTCTGCACCCAAAGCTTCAGCAACTTTACCAGCAACTAAATCTGCATTGATATTGTAAGTATTACCTTCCTCATCAACACCGAGTGGCGCAATCACTGGAATGAAATCACTTTGAGTGAACATTTCCAGAACGTCAGTTTTTACACCTACCACTTCACCCACTAACCCAAGATCAATTTGTTGAACAGATCCATCCTCTTGAGTTTTTTCCATCAACAACTTTTGAGCACGAATTAAATTACCATCTTTACCTGTTAAACCAATTGCGCGACCACCATGTTGATTGATCAAATTCACAATAGACTTATTTACACTTCCGCCCAACACCATTTCTACAACTTCCATGGTTGCAGGATCAGTTACACGCATTCCATCAATACGGTCTGATTCACGCCCCAGTTGTTTCAAAAATGAATCGACTTGAGGACCACCGCCATGAACCACAATCGGATTAAGACCAACTGTTTTCAATAGCACGATATCACGGGCAAACGAACTTTCTAATGCAGGATCAGTCATTGCATTGCCGCCATATTTCACTACAAGTGTTTTACCTGTAAATCTTTGGATGTATGGCAAAGCTTCTGTCAAAATTTGAGCTTTGTCGATGCCAGTTTGTTGGTGTGGCATTCGCCTCTCCTTCATTCCTACATTAGTGTGCATTCAAAATACTTTGAGCAAGCACAGGATATTTTTCATTTAAAATTTTTACAAAATGCTGGCGAATTTCATAAAGTTTCGATGGGCTATCTGCATCAAACCGCACCGTGAAGTATTCACCAGTATTTGATGCTCGCATAATGCCAAATCCGTAGTCAAAATCAAGGCGAATGCCATCGATTTTACTCATTTTAGCCCCAGTACTTTTACAATTCTGCTCTATCAAGGCTAGGACGTCTTGCGGATTTGCATCTTGAGTTTCAATATAGGTATCTTCAGTACCAAAGCGATCTGGGAATTGAGCGAGATATTCAGATAGCGTGATATTAAGTTGACTCAATGCCTCCATGACCCGTAATGCTGCATAGATACCATCATCGTAACCAAAACCACGACCATCATTAAAGACATAATGACCCGCATATTCTCCCCCAAAAACAGCTCGACCTTTGGATTGGGAAATATAACGGCGCATGAAACTGCTGCCAGTACGAATCATTTTTGCGATGCCTTGTAATTGTTCAATGGTTTTTGACACCATCGTTGAACATTTTACGTCATAAACAATTTCATGATGTGGATGCTGAGTTAAACACAATGATGCGAATAATGCTAACAAGCGATCAGCAGACACAATGTGAGCATTTTCGTCCAAAATGACGGCACGATCACCATCGCCATCGAGAGCAATCCCTAAATCTGCCTGATGCAACAAAATTTTTTCTTTTAGCTGCGTCAAATGCTTCGCTTGTGAAGGGTCGGGAGGATGATCTGGAAACTCTCCATTTTCACAACAACGTATTGAAATGACTTCGCATCCCATTTTTTGTAGTACTAAATCAGCACAACGCCCAGCGGCACCATGCATACCATCTAATACAACCTTGAGTGGACGCTTTAATTGAATATCCTTGAGCAAAGCATGCTGATAAGTCAAGCAATACTCTGATTTAATCTGATGTGTCAGTTGAGGTGGCGTTGGAAAGTGATCATGTTGAAAATAGAAACCTTCCGCATATTCCCCGACATTTTGAATCATGTCTGGACAAGGCGGTTCGTATTCAATAATCCATTTAATCCCATTATCATGTTTAGGATTATGGCTGGCGGTCACCATGATGCCATTGCCATTTTTATGTCGAGCAGCAAAATACATTTGTGGGGTTGAACAACATCCAATGTTCTCGACATTCATCCCTTGTTTTTTGAAGACTGATTCAATAATCCAAGCAAAAGTAGGTCCAGTCAATCGAGCATCGTAACCTAGCACGATACTTTTCTGACCACGTGATTGATACTGAGCAGCGAGCCCATGCGCAATCGCATAAATTGTTCTTGTATCCAATTGACTGACTTTTCCGCGAATATCATAAGCACGGAAAATTTGTCTTGGAAAAATAAGTGGTTGGGTATTCATTCTTAATTAACACCGTTGACTGCTGAGTCAGAACAGCGTGCTGAGAGTTGATCCAAATAAATTTTGAATATATTGAGTATTAAAAAATATCGTTATTCTTTATATAACGTGTACCAATTTCAATTTATATAATCTTTGTTAATATTTTGCAACATATAAATAAAAGCCTGATTTTACAGGCTTTTATTGAAAATACTATTGTTTTCCAGTGTGTCCAAATCCACCATCTCCTCGCTCACTGGCCTTGAATTCGTCAACTAAGTCAAATTCAGCTTGTAAAACAGGAACCAATACGTATTGAGCTAATCGCTCACCCGGCTCTAATGTAAATGCATTTTGACTGCGGTTCCAAACTGAAACCATTAATTCACCTTGATAATCTGAATCAATTAGACCGACGAGATTTCCTAATACAATCCCGTGTTTATGACCTAAGCCAGAACGAGGCAAAATCAAACCCGCATAACTTGGGTCTTCGATATAAATTGCCATACCTGTTTTAACTAAAACAGTCTGACCAGGCTCAATAGTGATCGCTTCATCTACACATGCACGTAAATCTAAACCTGCCGATCCTGTTGTTGCATAAGTAGGTAATGGCCATTCTTGACCGAGTCGTTGGTCGAGTACTTTCACTTGAACTTTCATATTCAATCCTGTTTTAAAATGTAATTAACGTTTGAGTAAAGCTTTCAGATTTTGCAGATAATGCTGTGCCTGTAATTTTGGATCGATATTTTCAGCCAATTTCTTTTTTCGACCTAGCCAATCGACTTCATCTTGTGGCAATTCATCCAAGAAGCGACTTGGTGTCATTTGTTTCATCTGACCGCCATTTTTACGCTGTTCTGCAAGCGTCAAAGTCAGACCTTGTTTGGCACGGGTAATACCAACGTACATCAGTCGACGTTCTTCTTCGATGGTGTCAGCCACAATTGAATTCTTGTGCGGAAGCAACTCTTCCTCAAGCCCCATAATATAAACAAATGGGAATTCCAAGCCTTTAGAAGCATGCAATGTCAGTAAGTTTACTTTATCGATATCTTCATCTTCTTGCTGTTGCTCCAACATATCCAGCAACACCATCTTACGAATGACACTTTCGATATTTTTTTCATCGACATCTTCAGCACGATTGATCAAACTTTGAATACTGCTATAAAGCACTTCAATATTGTCAATTTTAGTTTTTTCTTGTGCTGGTGTCGCTGCCGTTTCTTTGATGTAGTCGATATATCCTGCCTCAACCATCATTTGGCGGACTTTAGGTACAGGTTCATCATCATCTAACAGTTCACGCGTAAAACCTTCGATAAAATCAGCAAACTCAGCCAATTGAGATGTCGCCTTCTTCGGTAATACCATGCTTAGACGCTGATCATTCGCAGCACCTAGTAGAGAAAGATTATTCTCTTGCGCAAATAAACCTAGTTTTTCTAAAGTCACAGGTCCTATGGCACGTTTAGGCGTGTTGATAATGCGTAAGAAAGCACTGTCATCTTCAGGATTAATAATGAGACGTAGATAGCTCATAATATCCTTGATTTCAGCACGTCCAAAGAACGATTGACCACCAGAAAGTTTGTAGGGAATCTGCATCTGACGAAGTTGTGTTTCTAGAACACGTGCTTGGAAATTTCCACGGTATAACACGGCGTAATCTTTCCAATTTTTACCATTCATCAATTTATGAGTCAGCAAATCTTTAACAACACGTTCCGCTTCATCATCATCATTACGACAAGTAATAATACGGATCACCTCACCATGTCCTTTATCACTCCACAATTTTTTATCAAAAATGTGTGGGTTATTCTCAATCACATGGTTTGCAGCTTTTAAAATTCGACTAGTTGAACGATAGTTTTGCTCAAGCTTAATGACTTTTAAATTGGGGAAATCTTCCTTCAATAATGCCATATTTTCTGGCTTTGCCCCCCGCCAAGCATAAATTGATTGGTCATCATCCCCTACTGCCGTAAATTGTCCCATGACACCGACAAGTAGTTTGACCAAGATATATTGGGCGGTATTGGTATCTTGATATTCATCAACCAATAAATAACGTACACGGTTTTGCCATTTATCACGGACTTCAGCATTTTCTTGAAGAAGGCGTGTCGGCATTACGATTAAATCGTCAAAATCGACCGCATTATAGGCACGTAAATTACGCTCATAAAGTTGATAGAGATGTGCAAATTGAACATCTTCAGCCGTTTCACAAGTCGTATGTGCTTGCTCAGGCAAAATTAGATCGTTTTTCCAATCTGAGATCATCTTCATCGCTTTTGCGATCAGCTCTTTACTTTCTGCACCAGACAAATTATCTCGGTGCATTAAATCCATTAAAATACGCTTACAGTCATCAGCATCTAAAATGGAAAAGTTTGCTTTAAGTGGCGTATGTTTTAATTCTAGTCTTAATAAATTCAAACCAAAAGTGTGAAAGGTAGAAACAGATAAACCCTTTCCATCCTCTTTACCAAGCAATTTACCTACACGCTCTTTCATCTCTCGTGCAGCTTTGTTGGTAAATGTCATCGCAGTAATACGATGTGCTGGTATACCGCATTTTTTGACTAAATATGCAATTTTCTGCGTGATTACAGAGGTTTTACCTGAGCCTGCCCCAGCAAGTACTAACAAGGGTCCTTGAGTGTATTTCATGGCTTCAAGTTGCTTGTCGTTCAAATGACTGGCTGATGACATATTCTTTCCTCTTTTCCTTCAGCGCTCGATTATAGTCATCTGCTTCGAATATGACTAACGTTAAATTTAATGAAGGTATATTTGTATAAATTTCAGACATAAAAAAACCACCCGAAGGTGGCTCTTTTTTGATCATGTATTATTGAACTGCGTAAACTGCAATCTCTACACGACGGTTTTGTTCTTTACCTGCTGCAGTTGTGTTATCAGCAATTGGATTTGAAGAACCTAAACCTTGAGCATTAATACGTGCTGTAGAAACACCCTTAGATGCTAAATAGCTAGCAACAGATTGAGCACGTGCTTGTGACAATGGGATGTTAATCGCATCATTACCTGAACTATCAGTATAACCAGTTACAAGGATACCGCTCTTGTTGTCTTCAGTTAAAACTTGTGCAACACGGTTTAAAGTGTCATAGAAGTTTGGCTTGATATTTGATTTATTTGTATCAAACGTAATAGCACCTGGCATTACTAAGTTAATAGAGCCATCTGGATTACGGTTTACATCAATACCTGTACCAGCAGTTGCTTGGCGTAATTTTTTCTCTTTATTGTCGAGATATACACCTGCAGCACCACCTAATACAGCACCAATCGCTGCTGCACGGTTATTTTGACGGCTAGTGTTCGCATTACCTTTAGAAACACCGTAACCAGCTGCTGCACCAATTAAAGCACCCAATGCAGTTTTGTCATACTCGACGCCACCAATATTGTTACCAGTTGTTTGACAACCAGAAAGTACCATTGCCCCAACCACTGCAGCTGAAATAGCTAATGCACGCATGGGATGACTCCTTTTATATGTTTTTGTATGTGATGAATAATGATTTGTTAGAAACAATTTAACCATTACTATTTTGTTAATAATAAACAGTTTATTAACAATATGTAATCTTTTGTAGCATCTTTCGTTAATGCTTCATCATATTTTATACATAGTTAAGAAAACGGGCTTTGTGATTTGAGCGACTCGATTTATAGTGTTTTAAAAATTTCAATCACATGCAATCACTTTTTAGGACTGTGCAATGGCAGCAGAGAAGCAGAAACAACCTATTTTAAAAAAAATTTCTAAGGGTTTAACCGTAGGTTCTGTGATCACAGGAAGTACATTTTTTCGTGGCCCACCTATTCTTGCATTAGGTTTGACTAAACTCGTAAAAAAATCATCAAAAATCGATGAAACCAATATCAATATCGCCAATGGTTGGATTGGTACGAATAACTGGCTCATTGAAAAAGTTCTCCCTGAGCTTAAATGGCACATCACGATTGATGAAGATCTAGATCTCAATCTACAAGGTCGTTACATCATGACCTGTAATCACCAAAGCTGGGTGGATACAACTGTTACTCAATATTTTGGTCTTAAACGTATGCCGCTCACACGTTTTTTTACGAAATGGGAACTCATTTTTATTCCTTTTGTTGGGCAAGCATTCAAGATCCTTGGTTTTCCTATGATGAAACGTCATACCAAAGCGCAAATCGAAAAAAATCCTGCCCTGAAATATCGTGATATGGAAGAAGCGCGTAAATCGTGTGAACAACTGCTCAGCCAACCTTTTACCTTATTAAATTATTTAGAAGGTACGCGCTATACGCCCGAAAAACATGCTCAACAAAAATCTCCGTATAAAAATTTACTCAAGCCTAAAGCGGGTGGTCTAGCACTTGCCCTAAATATTCTAGGAAGTGAAATTGATGCACTAGTCGATATGACCATTGTCTATCCAGATGGTGTGCCAGGTTATGGAGATTTTTGGTTAGGAGAAGTTTCTCAAATTGCCGTGAATTTAAGAAAAATTGAAATTCCTGCTTGGGTTCATGGCGGCAATTATGAGGATGATGCCGACTATCGCGCTCGTTTCCAAAAATGGGTTGATGAGCTTTGGACAGAAAAAGATCAGTTAATTACACAGTTAAAACAACAGCTTCAAGCTGAATCTGTAAATTAAGCTGTCCTCAGAATGTATTGCATATGACAGAACGCATGACTAATTCTCGAAAAACTTTCCGTCCACAGCGTCATGACACGTTATTTTGGAAGATGTTCCTAATTTATGACATCTTTATGATGCTCATTATTTTAGTCAATTTGTTTTGTCTATGTGCCAATGCATTTTTAATGAGTAATTTTGGCACATGGGTATTTGACACGGTTCAATTACCTCAAATTCTGGAGTTTTATAAATCCGAACTTCACCCATGGGTCATCATTACCGAAAGTTGGTTTATCACATTTTTAATTGTTGAACTCGCTGTAAGATGGCTGATTGCAATCGTCAATAAACATCATCAGCGTTGGTTTTTCTTTCCCTTCATTCATTGGTATGAAATATTAGCCATTATCCCTTACCTTCGCTTTTTACGTTTAATTCGCGTCGGAGTGATTGCCTATAGACTGCATGAGCTAGGCTATAAAGTCATACCTAATAAATGGTTCAGACGTCTTAATTTTTACTATAACGTGATCATGGAAGAGCTCTCTGATCGTGTGGTGATTACTGTCATTGATAGTGTAAAAAAAGAGTTAGACACTAGCTCGACCCATAAAAAAATCATTCATGATCTGGTGAATCACCATCGAGACATGTTTGCCACGACATTGGCGCAAGTCTTACAAGAATCTTTAGCAACCGAATTAAAACTTCAAAAAGATAATATCTCACAAGGCGTTGGTCACATTGTCATTAAAGCAATTGAAGACACACCAGAGCTAACACAGCTTTTAAAACTGATTCCATTGGTGGGTGGTCGTATAGAACAGCAAATCCACAACATTGGTCAACGATTAGGTGAAAATATTACCGACGGTTTAGTTGAACCTTTTATTTCTGGAACCATTGATAAACCGAATGCGCATTATCAACTCATTGCTGAAAAAATCAGCCAACTCAATATTGATAATCATGCATTAGAACAACTCGTTGAATCTGTCGTTTATGAAAGTCTTGAGTCTTTAAGAAAACAGGTGGCAGTAAAACAATGGCAAATAGAGTTATCAAAAAACAATCAAGTCAAGGAATGATCATTTCTCTATTAATTTAATATATCCGCTAGAGAATTCTTGAGAATTGAACTAGCATTTGCACAATTAACAATTTTTACTTCGATTATAAAGCGCGAAGCAAGCAAGGAATGAATATGGCAGATATTCGGATTACCGGTAGAATGGTGAATTTTACCCGAATTACCTTTGACACCAATGATCATAATGTTATCCGCCAACAATTAAGTGCCATGATGAGTGAAACCTCTTATGAAGGTGCGCTTGTCATTCTAGACACAACCGTTGAACAAGAACTCATTGGACTCATTCAATTGGTCATCAGTTTAGGGTTACAGCCAATGGCTGTCGTTGATGGTTTAATGGGTGATGAAGCACGTGCGATCCAATTCCCAGTTCTTGCGGCTGATCGTCCTTTGCAGCGCATCAAAGCAACAAAAGAACAAGTGGTAGAAGCCCCAGCAAATACCCCTGAAGCTGAGAAGGCTCCAACACACATAGCTCCTGCAACCACACATAAAACTTCATATCACGATGAAGTGCTTAGAACAGGACAATGTCTGGTACAAGATCACGGCGATATTATTTTAACTGCTGGAATTAATAGTGGCTCTGAAATCATCGCTTCAGGAAATATACATATTTATGGTTCTGCTCGTGGTAGAGTCATCGCCGGCGCAGGTGGCAATACAGCAGCACGAATTTTCTGTCATGTTTTAGAGGCTGAATTGGTATCTATCGCAGGAACATATTGTGTTGCAGATGATATTCCACCACATATGCTAAAAAAGTCAGTACATATCTATTTAAATGATGCTCAAGAGCTTGTCTTTGAAGCACTCGAATTTTAATGTATAACTAAACATGAGAACCCCTATAGTATTGGGGATAAACATAACAGGAGTGGATTCGGTGGCGAAAATTGTTGTCGTAACATCAGGTAAAGGTGGCGTAGGTAAAACAACTACCAGTGCATCTTTTGCAACAGGTTTAGCCCTTCGTGGCCACAAAACTGTTGTAATCGATTTTGACGTAGGTTTACGTAACCTCGACCTTATCATGGGTTGTGAACGTCGTGTTGTTTATGATTTTGTGAATGTATTAAATAACGAAGCGAGATTACAACAAGCACTTATTCGCGATAAAGAAATCGAAAATCTATATATTTTACCTGCATCACAAACTCGTGATAAAGATGCGTTGACCGATGAAGGTGTTGCACGTGTAATGGACGAACTTTCTCAAGAGTTCGACTACATCATTTGTGACTCTCCTGCAGGTATTGAACGTGGTGCGATTCTAGCAATGTACCATGCTGATGAAGCAATCATTGTAACGAACCCAGAAATTTCATCTGTCCGAGATTCCGATCGTATTATTGGTATGTTAGACAGTAAAACGAAGAAAGTAGAAAACAACGAAGGTCGTATTCGTAAGCATCTTTGTATCACACGCTTCAACCCTGAACGTGCTGACAAGCAAGAAATGTTAACAGTCGATGATATTTCTAAAGATATCCTTCGCGTGCCAACGCTCGGTGTAATTCCTGAATGTAAAAGCGTGTTACAAGCTTCGAATGAAGGTAAACCTGTTATTCTTTATACTGAAGAAGCAGCTGGACAAGCTTATGACGATCTTGTTGCACGCTTCCTTGGTGAAGAACGTCCATATCGTCACATCACTGTGAAGCCGAAAGGCTGGTTAGCACGTTTATTTGGAGCATAAAGATGGCAGGATTTTGGAGTAAACTTTTTAGTAGTGATGACAAACCATCAAGTGCACAAACGGCTAAAGATCGCTTAAAAGTTATCGTGGCATCTGAAAATGGCCTCGGTAAACGTTTGAGCCAAGATAAAATTGATTTAATGAAAAAAGAAATCATGCAAGTTGTGAATCGTTACGTGCGTGGTGTAGATGAACAACATATTCAAATGTCGGTTCGCTCAGAAGCAAACATTGAAATGCTAGAAATGAATATCAATTTGCCTGAAGAACGTTAATCTGATTTTTGATTAGTCAAGCAAATTGAATCAGGGCAAAATATGAGAGTGGCAGAAATAGGCTTTTAGCTATATTCCGCCCACTTGAAGCAGAGCTTCAAGTCTTGCGACTAGGCAAAGCATTGCTTTGCTCATCTAGTCTCATATTTTGCCCTTTTTTATTGATTAAAAAATACCAAGGAGATTGTGATGGCATTATCACAGCCAGCCACGTTCAATGAAGAATGGTCAGACGAGCGTGTTTTTGCCTATTTAAATCAGTTACCTCCTGAAGGTGTAAACGCTGATTTTCATGTTCTCTATCATGCTTTTAAACATATGCGTGCTAATGACTATGAGCGTTTACTCACTAAATTTGTAGCAGATGGTCGTGATCTTAATGCTCAAAATCCTGAAGGCAAACGTATTCATGATGTGATCGCAGAATTCCCACGCCAAAGTGCAGAATTCCTTGCTGTTTTAGCAAAATTTGCCTAAAAAACGGATAAAAAAGCCTGCTTGAGCAGGCTTTTTTATTAACAGATTCTCTTCAAATCTTATATTAAGATTTCACGTTTACCGTTAGCTCCCATAGCACTCACGATACCGTTTTCTTCCATTTGATCAATAATACGTGCGGCACGATTATAACCAAGACTAAACTTACGCTGTAAAGATGAAGTGGATGCTTTGCGGGTTTCTAAAACAAAGGCAACACATTGATCATAAAGTGCGTCACGGTCTGAAGCACCATCACCATCCTCAAAGCCACGTGATGCTGGCTCTTCATCAAATGGGGTGAGAATTTCATCCACATAGTTTGGTGCACCACGCTCACGCCATGCATCACAAATACGGTTCACCTCATCATCGGCAATAAATGCACCATGTACACGCTCAGGCTCAATTTTACCTGGTCCTAAGAACAACATATCACCATGTCCAAGCAAATCTTCTGCACCACCCGCATCCAAAATCGTACGCGAGTCAATTTTAGAGTTTACACGTAGCGCAACACGCGTCGGTATATTCGCCTTAATTAAGCCCGTGATTACATCGACGGATGGACGCTGTGTCGCAAGTAATAAATGAATGCCTGCAGCACGTGATTTTTGAGCTAAACGAGTGATCATCTCTTCCGCTTTCTTACCCACCTGCATGATCATATCTGCGAATTCATCTGCAACAATCACAATCGAAGGCAATGGTGTAAGTCTAGGTGCACGTTCTCCAGCAACTGACTCACTGGCTTTCCAAGTTGGATCAAATAGATCTTCACCATTGGCAATTGCTTCTTCAACTTTACGGTTATAGTCACTCAATTTACGTATTTTTAAGAACGACATTAGCTTATAACGACGCTCCATCTCATTCACACACCAATTTAAAGCACTGACTGCATCTTTCATGTCAGTCACAACAGGCGTGAGTAAATGCGGAATATCGTTATAGTTCGCTAATTCAAGTTGTTTAGGATCAATCAAAATAAGGCGCAATTGATCTGGCGTATATTTTAAAAGCATCGATAGAATCATCGAGTTTACAGCAACAGATTTACCTGAACCTGTGGTACCCGCAACCAACATATGGGGTGCTTTGCCCAACTCAGTAATGACTGGGTTACCAGAAATATCTTTACCCATTGCCATGGATAGGATTCCATCTGGATCCTTAAATTTTGGAATTTGTACCAATTCAATCAGGCGCACCATCTCACGTGTGCTATTCGGAACTTCAATTCCAATGTAAGGTTTTCCAGGGATTACCTCAACCACACGTACTGATGCCATCGACATTGATCGTGCTAAGTCACGAGAAATATTCGTTACTTTTGAAGCTTTCACACCAGGCGCAAGATCTAGTTCAAATCTGGTCACGACTGGACCCGGTTGAGCTTCAATCACTTTCGCTTTGACATTAAATTCTTGTAATTTAATTTCTAACAGTTCTGATAATCTTGATAATTGTTCTGCAGTGAAGTTTACTTTTTTGTTTGGGTCTACTTCATCAAGTAAATCTAAACCAGGAAGTGGTGATAAATCTTTACGGCGCTCCGCAACTTGCATTGCACGAGACATTGGACGACCAGCAGCATCTGTTAATGGCGCATCGAAATCAAACTCATCCTCTTCAACTTCAGGCTTACCTACCGTTTCTTGCCAAGCTTCTCTAAAAGCATCTTTATCTGAAGATATACGTTGTTTTTCCTCATCACTCACTTTAGTAACAGGAATTGATGATCCCTCTTGCTCAACAATGTTTTGTGGTGATGGGGCAATAGTGTCTTGCTCTGATTCATATTCCGCGACTGTATCTGACTTAGGTGAAGTCATAAATTTAATATTTGGCGTCACCAAATTTGGACGCTTGACCTCTGGATTAGACAAAGCTTCTGCTTCATCCGCAAGTGATGCAAGACCATCAAGCTCAGAAGCTAACAAATCTGCTTTAGTGATCGCTTCCGCAGCTGCGCTCGATTGACTTGCGTATAGAGCACTTGCACCAATAGCTGAGGTATTTTGGATTAGGGATGCTGTATTTTGATCATCAGCAGATTGACCTGAAGGATTTGTTTGATGATGAAAAGGAGTATGAATATCTTTGGCATGCAGTCCTTGTGGAACAACTTCAAGCAATTCATCAAAGATTTGATCATCATTCCAGTCCAAAGCAGTATCTTGAACAATTGAGCGCTGCTCTACTCGAACGTTTTTACTTAAATCATTAATTTCTGAAGTACGTTGATCAACCTGATCCTCCTCTGCTGCGCGCAAAAGCTCATCAATTTCTCTTTTATGATCTTCATCGCTATGCAAGGCTTTCCAAACTTCACCCGTTGGAACAATACGTTGACTCTCACGCTCTAACTCATGCGCTTTCGCGATGGTACGCTCGAGCTCTGCCTCATCATCTTCATCAAAACGATGATTTTGTTGAGACTCTTGGAAACGCATATCTTCAAATAGTTTTTCAGCAGTACGTTCATGACGCGCTTGTAATTGATCTTTCTCTTCTAAATGATCGACATTATTGAGCTCAGCTTGATGAGGGACTTGAGCTGAACCTTTTAGATTAGGTTCAATTTCTTTTTTCGCTTTTGGCTGAGTCGTCAAATCATAAGCTGATTCAGTCTCAGGTACATTTTTATAGAACAAATCTTGCAAATAAGCGGGTGTCGCCTTCAGAGTAGACCATGTCTTGTTCCACTGAATACCAAAAGCCAGTGTGATTAGAACGATACTAAGTACGATCAGAAAAAAAACGGCGCCATAAATCGTCAAAAGCTGTTTTAAACTCTCACCCAATTCGTAACCAATGATTCCACCTGAAGCATTAGCAAGCGTATCTGCAGGCACTGACCAAAGTAAATAAAACAAACTCGCGACGGTAAGTAAAATGAAAAATTGAGCAGCAAAACGAAATGGACGACTCAAAAAACTTCTTGGCCACCACACTTGAATCGCTTCAATGAATAAATAAATTGGAATCAGTAAACTTGCCCAGCCCAGAAATCCAAATAAGAGATCTGCAATCCAAGCACCTGCGACACCACTTGCATTTGAAACTTGTTGAGTATCACTCGAAATATGCATCCAACCCGGATCAAATGGCGTATAAGTCACTGTTGCTAAAAACAGATAAATACCAAATGATATTAAGAAGAATGTTAAAACTAAGCGCTGTGCATATACACTCGACACCGCAGTCATATACTGTCCTGTAAACGATTATTCATTAATGTTCTAATGTTGAAATGGAACAATTTCTTCATTATAGAAAACTTACTATTATGCACCTGTTCATTAAAAAAAGGTGCAGCTTTCTAAGGTTTCCTTGTTAACACTTTTAACTATATAGCTCAATTCGATTTAGTTGATCAATATAATCCACATTCATTCCACACAACTGTAGTGAAGTTTCACGTATAATTTTCAGTAAGTCGATATATCAAATTAAAAGGATGCTTATACATGAGCGCTCGTCACTCAAGATTGATTATTTTAGGTTCTGGTCCTGCAGGTTATAGCGCAGCTGTATATGCTGCACGAGCAAATTTAAAACCAACTTTGATCGCTGGTATGCAATTGGGTGGTCAGCTCACCACAACTACAGAAGTTGATAACTGGCCAGGTGATCCTGAAGGCTTAACAGGTCCTGCTTTAATGGAGCGTATGCAAGCTCACGCAGAACGTTTTGGTACTGAATTGGTTTACGATCACATTAACGAAGTTGACTTAAATGTACGTCCATTCGTTTTAAAAGGTGATATGGAAGAATACACGTGTGATGCTTTGATCATTGCAACAGGCGCTACGGCTCAATACTTAGGATTAGAATCCGAAGCTGCTTATATGGGTCAAGGTGTGAGTGCGTGTGCAACTTGTGATGGTTTCTTCTATAAAAATCAAAAAGTCATGGTTGTCGGTGGTGGTAACACTGCGGTTGAAGAAGCGCTTTATTTATCAAACATTGCTTCACATGTAACACTTGTACATCGTCGCGATAAATTACGTTCTGAAAAAATCCTTCAAGATCATCTTTTTGCAAAAGAGAAAGAAGGCAAAATCAGCATCATCTGGAACCATGAAGTTGAAGAAGTACTTGGTAACCCTCAAGATGGCGTTACTAGTGTTCGTTTGAAATCTACAACTGATACTACAACTCAAAACGTTGAAGTGACTGGATTGTTCGTCGCTATAGGTCACAAACCT
Organism: Acinetobacter sp. YH12239; assembly: GCF_013417635.1. Lineage (NCBI taxonomy): Bacteria > Pseudomonadati > Pseudomonadota > Gammaproteobacteria > Moraxellales > Moraxellaceae > Acinetobacter > Acinetobacter sp. YH12239. The sequence continues at coordinate 43,537 of NZ_VPDP01000020.1, forward strand.
AATACTGCAATGTTTGAAGGTCAGCTTGATCTACGTGATGGTTATATCCAAGTTCAAAGTGGTACACGTGGTAATGCAACTGCGACTTCTGTCGAAGGCGTATTTGCTGCAGGTGATGTTGCAGACAATATCTACCGCCAAGCAATTACATCAGCAGGTTCAGGTTGTATGGCTGCTTTGGACGCTGAGAAATATTTAGACAACTAATATTTATTTAAAAACCCAAAAAACCACCTTCGGGTGGTTTTTTTATTCTTTCAACTTGGCATAATCATTTTAAACGTTTTTATCTTCGGTTTTTCATTATTATTTTTAGAACTTAATCCCTATGCTCCCTCCTTCTGAATTTATTTTCCCTAATCCAATTGAATCCGATCCCGAAGGTCAAGGACTAATCTGTATAGGTGCTGACCTCTCCCCTTCTACATTATTTGAAGCTTATACACATGGTTTATTTCCTTGGTTTTCCGAAGGTGAGCCGATCTGCTGGTGGAGTCCAGAACCTCGCTGCATTATCTACCCTTCGTCATACCATCCAAGTAAATCACTCATTCGTAACATGAAAAAACATGATTATACGATTACCATTAACCATGATTTTGAACATGTGATACGTTCCTGCTCATTACCACGAAGTTATGCCAATGAAACATGGATTAATGAAGATATCATTCAGGGTTACTGTTCATTATTTGAGTCAGGCTATGCATATAGTGTCGAAGTACGCAGAGAAAATTCGATTGTCGGCGGGCTGTATGGTGTCTCGATAGGTCAGGGTATTTTTGGTGAATCCATGTTTAGTCGAGAGACTGATGTTTCAAAAATGGCTTTTTATACCCTCATGTTGATCAGCCTTGAAAATCAGGTACCTTGGGTTGACTGTCAATTGGTGAATGATCATCTTATAAGCTTAGGTGCTTGCACAATTTCTCGCCAAGACTACCTTAATTCGTTACAAGATGTGATAAAACAGCCTCAGATTGATTGGCAAAAGTATAAAGACGGTGTATTTTCAAGTAAAACAATAGCATTTGATCAACGACTCATGGATTGAGAAATAGGAGGGACAACATGAATTCTTATCACCCCCAGTCCCTATTAAATGAATTGCAGTATTACATTACACCACCGCATGACTGCAGTTATCTTCCCGAGAAATCAGCACGGATGGTCTTTTTAGATCCTGTTCATAAAATCGACGTTGTAACTTTATCAGAATTGTCTCGTGTAGGATTTCGAAGAAGCGGAGATTTTGTCTATCGACCTGAATGTCATTTGTGTCGACAATGCCTCTCATGTCGTGTACCTGTTGATGTTTTTAAAATGAACAGTCAACAAAAGAAAGCTTGGAAACGTAATCAAGACTTAGAAGTTAGAATAACCCAAACTCAAGATGCTACTGATTTACACTATCAACTCTATGAACGTTATATCAATGAGCGTCATTCAGATGGGGATATGTTCCCCCCTAGCTATGATCAATTCGAGAAGTTTTTGATTCACAGTTGTAGCAATAGTTTCTTTATAGAACTTTGGAAAGATAATCGACTCATTAGTGTCTCAACCTGCGATGTATTAGATGATGGAGTATCCGCCGTCTATACATTTTTTGATCCAGATGAATCCAAACGCTCTTTAGGCGTTTTTGCAGTCCTTAAGCAAATTGAATATGTAAAGCAGCACAATCAAGATTTTGTATATTTAGGATATTGGGTACCCCATTCATTCAAGATGAACTATAAGTCCCAATATGCACCTTTTGAATTATTACTGGATGGTCAATGGCGACGTGTGAATAAAATGCTCAGCAACGAAGAAATCGATCAATTAGGTCATATGCTGATGACGACACTTCCCTCTGAATGGAATAACTTTATTATAAAGTAAGGTATTGAATTTTGTCACTTGAATAAATCTGCAAAATTATCACTGCATGCCTTTACCATAATGATGGCATGCTCTTTTCCACCATCTAATGTTGGATAATAGTTTTTACGCATATCAATTTGATGAAATCCGGATTTCTCATATAGTGCAATCGCAGCCTTATTACTTTCTCGGACCTCTAAAAAGATTTGTACAGGATCATTATTGAGTTGAGCCATTGAAGCTTCAAGCAATTGATATCCCATCCCTTTTCCGCGCATTTTCGGATGAACTGCCATCAATAGCAAATTCGCTTCATCCAATACAGGCTGTAAAATACAAAAACCAACAACACGATTCTGGTATTCAATCACTGTAGATTGATATGAATCAACCGCTTCTGAAAATTGTTTTTTTGTCCAAGGATGCGTCTGCCCCAAACTTTCAATTTCATATACCACCTCAACATCTGATGTCAGCATCGGTCGAATCATAATCATTACATTGCATTTTTTAAGTCAGTACATTATAGAAAGTTCGAAAATAAATGAAATAAAAAAAGGCAGCTTACGCTGCCCGAATGCACAAAAGTAAATACTTAAAAACCAAGTTTTGCTTTCCATGTCGCCAATAAACCCACGGTATCCAAATCATTCGGATGGAAGCCTGGTTTAAAATAAGCCAACATTTCCTTACCCATACCAGAAATAATGCCCTTAGATGGACTATATCCATAGGTATAAATATCTTTCAAAGATGCAATATTTAACTGTTTATCGTCTTTCAATAAACGCGCTACAAAATAAGTCTGCACCATGAATAGAACAACCATTGCTGCTACTAAAGAAGATGTTCGAGCAAGATAAGATTTGATTCCTTTACCGAACACACCTTCAAATACATCATATGCGACAGCCTTATGCTCATTTTCTTCAATGGCATGCCAAGCCCACATTGTCGCCATTGTTTCATCAGTCATTAATGCTTGAATATGTTCGTTACGCAATAATTCTGACGCAATGGTTGCTGTAAAATGTTCTAGCGCAGTCGTTCCCATCAGATCGATCATTTCTTGTGAAATACCAAATGGTTTCATAACGGTGCTAGCTGACTTACGAAAAGTTTGAATGACCGTATCTGTGGCTTTTTCAAGTGCAGCAACATCATGACCAAATTTTTGTGCTGATGCATTAAAGCCAGCATGCTCATGTGTATGCATTGCTTCCTGACCAATAAATGCTGAAATCTCTTTTTGGAGATCTTCATTATCTTTAATGGCTGGATGTTGGCGAACTGCACGCACCGAATCGATAAAGAATTTTTCACCTGCAGGAAATAATGCAGATAACGCTGTCATGAAATGAGTTAATCCAGCTGAACCATTCATCCAATATTCTGGTACGTGATCAAAATCAAATTGCATACGACGTACTGGAAATGATGCACCGGCACGATTTGTAATATTTACTTTAGCATTCATTGCTGGACTCCTATTCGGGATCTATCCAAATCTAGTTTTATGATTGTTTTCATTACTTCATCTTAGTGATTTATTATTTTTATGATAAATGCCTTATAGGTCACATCATTATCAGTTAAGGACAGCTTACAATTCTTATTGTCTAACAATTTATAGATTACATAAAAAACGCCCCAATGGGGCGTTTCTTTCACACAATCAATACTTATGCAGTTACTTTAGCAACAACACCAGCACCAACTGTACGACCACCTTCACGGATCGCAAAACGTAGACCTGGGTCCATTGCGATTGGATGGATTAATTCTACTGACATTTCTACGTTGTCACCAGGCATAACCATTTCAACGCCTTCTTTTAATTGAATCGCGCCAGTTACGTCAGTTGTACGGAAGTAGAACTGTGGACGGTAACCGTTAAGGA
>NZ_VPDP01000021.1:0-39696 GCF_013417635.1 Acinetobacter sp. YH12239
TAGTGTGGGGTTACCCATGTGAGAGTAAGTCATCGCCAGCTCATTATTCTAAACACCCCCTTCAATAGAAGGGGGTGTTTTTTTATATGAAAAGAAAAAAATAAAGAATTAAATATAAAGGGAAATGCATGAGTACGGGAAAATTAACTTCTAAATCAATGTCTTCACATAGTTAATTACAAGCGCAAACCATATCAATAAATACAAAAATGCCTGTATTGTTAACAGGCATTTTGAAAAGAGAATTAACAGAATATTACTGTTCTATGTTACTTGCCATTAAACTACCTTGTTCAGCTTCTCGCATGAAACGATCATGTGTTTCCTTGCTACGAACCAAGCCAGGCATTCGATATTCTGTATGACCGTAGTCATGAATTTTGGTCCAACGTCCTCCCCAAACTAAACCGACAGACTCAGCAACTTGACCATATAACTGATAGCCACGCATAGCCCAAGGATCACGTTCAGAAATAACAACTTTACCATCTCGCTTGAATGCGACATCAGCTGCCAAACCAAATTGGTGATAGCTACGGTATGCAGTCGCTAAGGTGGTTGCTTTATTCCGAGATAGGCTATTTTGTCGCGCAGGACTACGATAACCCTCTAGTAATACTAATTCATAGCCATGTTGTTCCTTCATAATTTTGAAGACCATAAGTAATCGTTGTTTATAGCGTGGATGCATTTTGTCCCACTTACGATTTACCATTGAAGTATCGAGATGACCATGAGAAAACTCTGAATTTTCTATATTAGGAATAGTTGTCGATGAAACAGAACCACCAGTTTGAGCTTGATATTGTTGCTCAAGACGTACAGCTTCAACGATTGCTGCATCAACGAGACTTTCTTCAACCTCTGGAGGAGGGGAAAGAATTTCGCCATTTAATAAGTTATAAATTTGAGGATCAGCTTTCTTTAAATAGTTCGCTTCTATTTTTGTAGGATCAACGGGTTTTGTAAAAGCAAAAAGCATAATACTACTAAGTAAGAAAAAACCAGCAATGAGTATCCACCATTGCTGTAAGTGCCAATGCGTTTGAATTTGGTCTGCTGAAGCAGCATGATTCATTTCATGTGCAAATTTACGTGCGTTTAAAAGCTTTTTTTTACCTTGTGGTAATAAGCTTTGTACAAAATCTATTACTTTTTGTCTTATCTCATAAGACATCAATAAAGTCAGCGCGATGATCAATATCACAAAACTGACAATGATTAAAAAAATCACGGTGCAGGTTCTTTAGCAGTTCGTGTGACTGAAATTTCTACACTGGCTACAGGAATATCAATATTTTCATCATTATCAGCTTTACTTTCAGCAACTTTATTTGCATTGGCTGTCGTAGGCTTAGACTCAGGCTTTTTTATGGTTTTCGGTAATGCTTCAGTTGTCGTCTTTTTTACTGGTTCTGCTTTAGGTTGAACTTGGGGAGTTTTGTTACTTAAAGGTTGCGCTTGATTAAAAGTTGATTCAAAGGGATTTTTACTTGAAGTCACTGGTTGAGTTGCTTGAGCAGAGTTGGTTTGCTGATGTTTGAAAATATTATTAAGCTCATTTATCTTGGGTTGAGCTTGGTGATATTCATCAGGTTCAGATTGCTCGTTTTGATCAGCTTGAGTGACTCCCAAATCAACATTGGATAATTTATCATTTGAGTGTGTTGAATCAGTATCTGCTGCGTTAATCGGTTGGAAGCTTGGTTGATTTAAATAGGTATAAAAAGCTAAAGATGTGGCAGAGATACCAATTGCTACACCAATGATCCCACTTACTAGAGGCGAAATTTTTTTATTTTTTTTAGTAGGTGTAAGGACTCTAATATTTTTCTTTTCTTGGCTCATATTGAATATCTTTTATGGTAAATGAATCGTTATGTGGGCCTGTTCAGCAGGTGCACTAATGACATTATTATATTGAGTCATGGCTTTGGTCTCTTGTTGACTGAGCATATAGCGAAGTCCAGAAAATGCCAATAATGCAAAGAGGAGTAAAAATAAGAGAATCCAAGCGAATGGAAGTTCTTTATGAATAATGTTTTTAATTTGATCAGGCAATGCAGCGAAAGGTGAAAAGAGGGCTTTTTTACCTTTTAAATAATCTATTTCATCGCCTACGCGTGCAACCAAATGATTTAAGCTTTCAATTGATTCAATACGGTATTTACCTTGAAAACCTAACAGTAAACAGTAGTGAAAAACTTCTAAAGCCACTAAGCGATCTTTTCCACGAGTTCTAATTTTTTCTAATAAGTCAAAAAATTGATAACCTGCGAGTTGAGATCCGAATAAAGTTAACTGAAGAGGACTAATCAACCACGAATTTTGTAAATGGAAATAACTAGGGTCCTGTTGTGTGACAATGGTTTCATCAAGTAATGCACAAAATGCATATTTTGCATCATGGATATCCTCGGCTGAGAACTGCAACTTCTTCGCTTGTAATTCGAAACGTTGTAGTTGATCCATGATTTTTTGGCGAAATTCATCGACATTGTCAGGAACGTATTGGTTACGAATTAAAAAAACGATATAGAAACCGTCATGCATTAAATCAACCAAATTAGAAGACTGTGTCAATTTATTCTGTTGCTGTGGTGTAGAGCCTGCTCCAATCTGACCGTCATCGAATAGTGAAGGTGCTCCATTAGGCATATTCATATTTTTCTCTTCTCAATCTCTAGCCATTCATCACTGCGATGAGTTCAATACTGATATCTTGGAATCCAGCAGGTACATAAATACAGATGGTTTCAGACTCCAACATGCGTTGATAGAGTTCATGATGAGGTTCAATTTCAAAATAACTCACACCAGAGCGGACTGGAATCGCAGTAGGTACTTGCATCAAATGGTGAATCGGAATAGCAGGCAATGCAGAGACGACACGTTGCTCAACATCGACTGTTGTGCCCACTTTAAAACGTAGTGGGACAATTTGTACAAGTTCGTGTGTCTGCATCATTGAACTAGACACAGCAATATACAGACGAGATTCGCGAGTGATCTTATCTGACTCTAAGCTACCAACCCAATACGAAGGACGTATTTCTTTAAGACTGATATTGAAGTATCGACTTGAAATGATTGTGTCGAGTAACTCTCTTAAAATGACATCTAACTGCGCAAAGCTATCTTGTAAATTATGATGTTGATATTGAGGTAAATGTTCAACTTCATAGGCTGTTGAGAATGTCAGTAATGAGCCAGTCAATCTGAGTAATTCAAAAAATAAGCGTTCAGGGTGAATTTGGGGATGAGTCAATAAATGGCTGAGAGTTGCATGAGCAGTATTCAATGCATTCACTAGCCAAAACGAAACAATGTCACCTGATCTAAATTCAATTAATTTTTGTTCGTTTTCGCGATTGTTGGTTTGAATAGTTTTGATTTTTGCTTTAATGACATTCAAGGTACGTTTTAAGTTCGCAACCAATGACTCACATGAAGCAATATGCAAAATTGGTGGAATAAATTTTGTATCAAGTTCAAAGCTTCCTGAACTATGACGCTTAATTTTTCCTATCGGCAAATATAAAAAACCATCCAGTTCATGAGGAGTTTCATTCTGAGATTCGAGTAATTTCAGCTCAGCACGACGACGAATGTAAGTAATTTCAGCAGGTGTGGCATCAGTGAACAAATCATGAGTTTCATTCAGATACGAATGATATCGACTTGGTTGTGTCGAAGCCTCATGGGCGATATTACGCTTGTTTGGTTGAACGATAGGGAGCGCAAGAAAAATGGTCATTTCACCACGGAAATTGAGCTCATCGAGCAGCACGGGCTGAGGTAAAAGATCTCGCGAAGGAGCAGCGTAAATTTCACCATCTTGCCAAATCATTTCAATGTGCTCGATTGCTAGCACATGGGTCGTTAATTGAGATTTATCAAATTTGAGCTGTTGTACCCCATATGCGAATGGAATGGTGGCGCGAATAGTTTGATTTAAACGCTGTTCATGATAACTGTCTTGAATTTGAAAGTGCTGCGGTCTTAAAAATAGACCTTCACCCCACAGTACTTTTTCTGCTTTAAACATTGAGATTACCATTCATTAGATTCATTGCTATTTTTTACACCCAAGAGTTCGTGGACTGATTCCAATGGGTTGTTATCGTTTTTAATAACTTGTGCGAGCCATTCATGAAGCGGCATTTGGCTCCATTTAATAGTTTTTTGAAGCATATAACTCACAGGACTATGTGGTTCATTTGCTTGAAAATAATCCGCAATATCTTTAAGCACCCGCATTGCTTGTTCACGATTTTGTAGATGACTTTGTGGTTGAGGTTGAAATGACTGCTGAGTTACTGCTGCTTGTATATTTGCTGTTGGAGCAGAATTTATATTTGAATTGTTTTCTTGGAATTGTAGGTCTTGATTCATGTCAGGAGTATCCTCAGACATTAAAAATGCATCTGCTTTATAAATTTTTTTCAGTGTTTTATGTATGTCTTCCAATTGAGAATCAGTATTTGCGAAACTTGGAGCATCTAATTGCATCAGTTGATCAAGTACTTGCTTGAGGGTATCCCAGTGCGTCAAAATTTCTAAAAAGAACTGATAATTGTTGTATTGGAAACTTTTTGAGGTATTAAATAAGCTTTGTTCGAATTGCTCGAGTTCTGGATGATTCTGAGAAGATCCATAATCATCAGCATTTTTTAATCTTACATTTTGTTGATGGAGTAATTTTTCATAATCATAGATTGAATAGAAAGGAGCTGAATTGATGAGTGGAACACGTTTAATCAAAGCAGGTAACTGAGAAGTCAAACCTTGCAATAAACCTAGACGTTGATCTAAATCATCATCTTCAATTTCAGGATGTATATCTTTCCAATAATTGGATAACATACGATGTGAAAGCTCAAGGCTACGAGCGACTCCTTCGTAACCGTAGAGTTGACTCCAAGCCTCGCTTAACCAAGTCAATAAACGAATATCTTTACTTTTTTGAGTCAGAACATCGATACATTTTGTCGAAACAAATGACCAATCAGCTTGTTTAGGTTCAGCTACCCAATCACCCATATCTAAGAGCGGATCATCTTGGGTTTTCGCTTTCTTGATCTCATGAAATTCATTCGAAAAAGATAGATCTTCGCCACAGATCGCTTGATCTGAGATTGGTTGAAGTAGCTGTTCTATATCAATGTTCATATTAATTTATATACTCAAATAATTATGCTTCAACAATTTTCTTTTTGGTGGCTTTACGCTTTTTCGGTGCTGTTGTTGGATCTAATCGATACTCAATCACGTCATCTTTGCTATCAATTTGAATTAACTTAGGGACTTTGTTATCCGCTAAGGCAATCAATATTTGTGTTGCTAGTTCTGGTAAAACTGAAGAGTTTAGAATATTGTCTACATTACGTGCGCCACTATCGACTTCTGTACAGCGACTTAAGAGGAGTTCCACCAAATCATCGGTGTATTCAACACGTGTTTGATATTGTTTGAAAATACGATCAGTAATTTTGCCTAACTTATGATGGATAATACGCACAAGTAGATCATCATGGAGTGGGAAGTAAGGCACGATACGCATACGTCCCAAGAAGGCAGGTTTAAACTGTTTATATAAACTTGGTTTTAAATGTTCAATTAAGTCTTCTGCCGTAGGCCATTCTTCTACAGGTTTCGTCAAACAGGCCTGCATAATCGCGCTTGAACCAGTGTTAGAGGTCAATAAAATTGTGGTGTTTTTAAAATCGATAACACGACCTTCACCATCTTCAAGTGTGCCTTTGTCAAAGACTTGGTAAAACAATTCTTGAACATCTGAATGTGCTTTTTCAATTTCATCTAACAAAACAACGCTATACGGATTGCGTCTAACAGCTTCAGTGAGGACACCACCTTGACCATATCCTACATAGCCTGGAGGCGCACCTTTCAATGAGGAAACAGTATGAGCCTCTTGATACTCAGACATGTTAATCGTGATGAGATGAGATTCCCCACCATACAGCTCATTGGCTAAAGCTAAAGCCGTTTCTGTTTTCCCCACACCACTTGGTCCAACCAACATAAATACCCCTTGAGGCTTGTTTGGATCTTCAAGTTTTGCTTTAGAGGTTTTGATTCCTTGAACAAGTTGATGTAGGGCATAGTCTTGACCCATGACGCGTTGTTCCAGTTTTTCTTCTAAACTTAGAATTTGCTTAATTTCGTCATTGACCATTTTTCCTACAGGAATACCAGTCCAATCTGAAATAATCTCATTAATGATTTGTGCATTAACACGTTCAAATACCAGAGGTTGTTCACCTTGTAATATTTTTAAATCTGATCTAAGTTGCTGAATCTGATTTTTAAAATCATTACTTTGTTCTTCATCTTTTATTTCAGAATTTTTTTGCTCAAGTGTTTTAATTTGTTGAACAATTTCAATTTCTTGTTTCCACTTTTCAGTTGTGGTATTTAACTCATTTTCGATTTCATTGATCGTATTTTTAAGATCGGAGATGCGTTCGTCATGCTGTGGGAACTGATTATTCTCTTGTTCCAAAATATCTAATTCAAGCAATAAATTATGATGTTGAGCATGTAGCTGATCTAACTTTACTGGCTGAGCATTCTGAGTCAATGCCACACGAGCGGCAGCAGTATCTAAAACACTCACTGCTTTATCTGGGAGTTGTCGACCAGCAATATATCGATGTGAAGAATGAACAGCAGTCACAATGGCTTCATCATCGATTTGTAGATTAAAGTGTTTAGCCATGACAGGAATCATGGCGCGAAGCATATCAATCGCAACTTCTTCAGTCGGTTCTTCAACTTTGACGACTTGGAAACGACGACTGAGCGCCGCATCTTTTTCAAAATATTGCTTATATTCAGCCCATGTAGTTGCAGCAATTGTTCTTAACTCGCCACGTGCTAAGGCTGGTTTAAGGAGGTTCGCTGCATCATTTTGACCCGCTTGACCGCCTGCACCAATCAGTGTGTGTGCTTCGTCAATGAAGATGATGATAGGATGAGCGGAACTTTGAACCTCTTGAATGACTTGTTTTAAGCGATTTTCAAACTCACCTTTTACACTTGCACCTGCTTGTAATAGACCCATATCAAGAACATGGATATGTACATTTTTTAATGCATCAGGCACTTGGTTGTTGGCAATCTTCAGCGCTAAACCTTCAACGACAGCAGTTTTACCTACGCCTGGCTCACCCGTTAAAATAGGATTATTTTGACGACGACGCATCAGAATATCCAACATAAGGCGAATTTCAAACTCACGTCCAATGACAGGATCAATCCCACCGTTCAGCGCTTTTTGAGTCAAGTTAATGGTGTATTGATCTAGTGCAGGTGTTTTTGCATGAGATTCTGAACTTTGAATCGTATCCTGATCGTGAACATCATTTTGATGATCAGCTTGAGGGAGATGCTCTTCAATGCTAGCTGTACAAATTTCTATAAATTTGTGTTTCATCGTATCAATCGGGAACAGATCGAATAAACTCGATGCACGAAGCGCAATTTGATATAAATCTCCTGCAGTCAATAACGCAACTAATAAGTGTCCGCTACGGATGACTGGGGTTTGATCTGCGGAAGCAATAAGCCAAGCTTGTTCTAGCAGACGTACAATCGATTGAGCAAAAATAGGTGTACGCGTATTGCCTTTGGGCAAGTGCGAAATCGTTTCTTGTAAATCATCGATCAGTGCATTTTTAGAAATTTTATAGTGATCGAGCAAAATGGAGAGATCATTTTTTACGTTTTGATTTAATAATTCGAAGAGTAGATGTTCAATTTCGATTTCATAATTTTGTTGATTAATACAATAATTTGCAGACTTTTCTAGTGCTGTTCTTGTCGTAGGAGATAGTTTTGTAATCAAAATTTTCAAGTTATTCATCAGAATTCTCTGTGTTCAAATTATTTATAGTTACTTAAAATAAACCTGCATAACGTCTATTTTTAAGATTTTTAACGACTAAATATTTAATAAACAATAATTTTTAGTATGAAAAAATTCACCCATATTTTTTATTCTACCTAAATAAAGGTGATAAAAAAACTATCCTATAGTGTGAATCGTTTACAGAACTATATAATTTTGTAACTTAAAAAGCTTAATTGTTTCTTTATTATAATGGTCATAATGTTGACTAAGTGTGCATTTATAAGTTTAAATTTTAATTAAATCTAATATCTAGAAGATATTGCTCTAAACATTGAGTGTGTTAAAAAAGATTTAATGAATCATATAGTTAATGTAAATTTTATAATAAATGAGGGTGTGTTTTGAATACTAAAATTCTGCTTACAACTCTGCTAATTGGGTTGGGGATGGCGTCTACAACTTACGCAGATGAAGTAAAACTCAAAAGAGGTTGTGTTAAAGATCATCCATTAGTAGCGGGTGAAACAGACCAGACATTGCTACAAATTTATGCTCAAGCATGTGATAAAAAAAATAAAGACAACAAAAATGGTTTTCTAGCACAAGCAGCTCAGCGTTTTCAACAAATCGGACAAAATCAGAAAGCACTTCAATTGGTGAACAGTCTTAATGCACAAAATGTTCAGCACTCATCGTTAACAGATACTAAGTTTTTAGCTGGAATCGGAATCGCGAATGAGGCATTAGAGCAAATGCGTGGACCAGAAGTACGTTATTTGACTGAAGAGACTTACGAACCTGCGTTGGCACTTTCTGAAGCAGTTAAAAAAGCTAAACCTTTGACTGTAATCGAAACCAAAGTTGAAGAAGCACCTAAGCGTGTTCAAGAGACTCGAACTACTCGACAGCCTGCACGTACGACGCGCCGTGCATCGACTCCAGCAAAAACAACACCCGCTAAAACAACGACACCTGCGAAAGTTGAAAAACCAGCAGCACCAAAACGTGAGAATCCATTTGGCTCGTTGAACTGATCAAATTACAAATTTAGGAAAAAATAATATGGCTAAGCGTGAAAGTGTTCAAAAAAAATTACAACGCATCCGACCACCTCGAGTACAACTGACGTATGACGTAGAAGTAGGTGATGGTAAAGAAATAAAAGAACTTCCTTTTGTTGTTGGTGTATTAGGGGACTTCTCAGCAGCATCTGAACTTGAAAGAACCAAACTGAAAGATAAGAAATTTATTAATGTGGATTTGGATAACATTGATGAAGTAATGAGTTCGCTAGCACCAAGAGCAGCCTTCCAAGTTGAAAACACAATTTCGGAAGAGGGTGGAAATATGTCGGTAGATCTTACTTTTAACTCAATGGAAGATTTCCGACCTGAAAATGTTGTTCAACAAGTTGACCCTTTACGCAAATTGGTTGAAGCGCGTGAACGCCTTTCAGATTTGCGTAATAAAATTTCAAATAGTGAACGTCTAGAAGATCTGCTTGATGAAATTCTTCAAAACACAGATCAAGTACGCAAATTAAGTGCTGAAGCAGGAGGCGACGACCGTGAGTAATTTACAAACCGCACCTGCGACAAGCAATGCTGTTGAAGAAACGAGTCTTCTAGATTCGATTGTTGAACAAAGTCGAATTGCGCGTAATGATGATGAACATGTTCGTGCGAAAAATTTAATTGGTGAATTAGCCAAAGAAGTTATGGCTGGAACAATTACTGTTTCAGAAAACATGACGGTCTCAATAGATAAGCGTATTGCTGAAATTGATGCTTTAATTTCTGCTCAATTAAGCAAAATTATGCATCATGAACAGTTTCAAAAGATTGAGTCGACTTGGCGTGGACTTTACTACTTCTGTCAAGAAACACCATCAAATCCTTTAATTAAAATCCGCATTTTAAATACCACTAAAAAAGAATTGATTAAGGACTTCCAAGGCGCAACTGACTTTGATCAAAGCACATTGTTCAAAAAAGTGTATGAAGAAGAATATGGTTCTTTTGGTGGTGCACCATACGCAACTTTGATTGGTGATTTTGAGTTCGATCGCACACCGTCAGATATGTATCTTTTAGAACAAATCTCTCATGTTGCCGCTGCCTCTCATGCACCCTTTATTTCAGCAGCAAGCCCTTCAATTCTAGGTCTTGAATCTTTCACTGAAATTGATCGGCCTCGTGATGTATCTAAAATTTTTGAAACTGCAGAATATGTACAGTGGCGCTCATTCCGTGAAAGTGATGATTCTCGGTATGTGGCTTTAACTATGCCACGTGTTTTAGGTCGCTTGCCTTATGACCCTAAAGAGGGTTGGGCAACAGAAGGCTTTAACTTCGTTGAAGAAGTGTCAGGTGAAGATCACGATCAATACCTCTGGATGAATGCAGCATACGGTTTCGGTACACGTTTAACGAATGCATTTGATATGCATGGTTGGTGTGCAGCAATTCGTGGGGTTGAAGGTGGTGGTTTAGTAGAAGGCTTGCCAGTACATACCTTCAAAACCAATGATGGTGAAGTTGTATTTAAGTGTCCGACAGAAGTTGCGATTACGGACCGCCGTGAGAAAGAGTTGAGCGATCTCGGCTTTATTCCATTAGTGCACTGCAAAAACACAGACTACGCAGCGTTCTTTGGGGCTCAATCGACCCAAAAGCCTAAGAAATATGATAGCGATACAGCGAATGCAAATTCAGCACTCTCAAGCCAGATTCAATACATCATGGCTGTGTCGCGTATTGCGCATTATTTGAAAGCAATGATGCGAGATAAAGTCGGAAGTTTTGCTTCAGCTGGAAATGTAGAAAGCTTCTTGAATGATTGGTTATCTCAATATGTATTACTAGATGATGGTGCATCACAAGAGGCCAAAGCTAAGCGCCCGCTTCGTGAAGCATCTGTAAAAGTTGTGGAAGACCCGGCAAACCCTGGTCACTACAAATCGGTCGTGTTTTTAAGACCGCACTTCCAGTTGGACGAGTTGTCGGTATCTTTGAGACTTGTCACTGAGTTACCTCAGTCCTCTAATTAAATAGAGCAACTTTATAATAACGTTAAATAAAACAGGAAATCTTCATGAAAGATATATATGTTCAATTTCGAGGAAAATACAAAGTAGACGGCGAATCTCGTGACACTGAGCACAAAGATTGGTTGGAAGTTAATTCTTGGTCTCATAACATCCGTCAGCCTAAATCTGCGACATCTTCAAGTGTTGGTGGTCATACTTCTGAGCGTGTTGAACATTCAGACATGTTGTTCGTTAAAGATTTAGATGCGACTAGCCCGAAACTTTGGGAAGCATGTTCTGCTGGTTACACTTTTGATGAAGTACAAATCGATTACTACCGTGCGAATGGTGATAAGCGTATCAAGTACCTTCAAATCAAATTGAAACATGTTCTAGTTTCAAGCGTAACACCATCTGTAAATGCTGAAGGTGTTCCGACTGAAGCATTTGGTTTGAAATATGCTGCTGTTGAGTGGACATATAACCAACAAGATATCGATGGTACTCAAAAAGGTGCGATCACGAAGCAATGGTCACTTTCTAACAACACTGCAAGCTACAAAGCTTAAAGTCTTGAAAGTGAGAGGAGTAGGGGCTGACTTAAGTTGGCCTTTATTCATCTTCTAGAGTAGGCAAGATGAAAACAAATTTAGATCATCTTTATCCATTTGGCTTCCGTTCAACTTTATTTGATCGCTTGATTCCAGAATACGAGGATCAGATCAAAGGCTTGTCTATGCAAGAGTTACGTGAATCTGTTGCACATGACTTGGAAGATCTACTCAATAGTCGAGTAGCCAAGTTTGATCAGATTGATGAATTCCCTGCGGTTAAAGGCTCGATTGCACAGTTTGGCATTATTGATTTTGTTGGGTTATCAACAGCGAATCCACTGGATCGAGATAAAATTTGCCAATCTATTCAGCAGTCCATCGCGGCACATGAACCTCGCCTGAGACAAATTCAAGTTGAAATGTTGCTAGACAGCGACAATATGGGCGCACTTTGCCTCAGTATTCAAGCATATTTAAATATTCATCCATTGTATGAGCCTGTAGTTTTTGATGCTTTATTAAAACCAACGACACAACAATATGTAATTTCGGCTAGATCTTAAGATTGGGGCTTTTGTGATAGAAGAACTTTTACCGTACTACGAAAAACAATTACAAGAATTTGGTCAACAATCTCGCGAGTTTGCTCAGAAGTATCCTAAAATTGCCCAACGGCTCTCGCTCAACCAAGAACAGATTGATGATCCTCATATTGAGCGCTTAATTCAGGCGTTCTCGTTGATTGCTGCTCGAATTGATAAAAAATTAGCAGACAGTTATGACGTTTTTACACGTGCTTTATTTGAGGTGATGTTCCCTCAATATTTAAGACATTTTCCAAGTTGTACTGTCGTCAGTTTCGAAGATCAAAATAAAATAAAACAATTAACTGAAGTTCACGTCATTCCGCAGGCAACAACGCTAAAATCACGAAGCTTTAAGGGGGTTCAATGTGAATTTAATACCTCTCAAGCTGTACGATTACTTCCCATTCAACTGAACCAAGTTCAATTTAAAACGAACCCAAGCGCTCAAATTCATCTCAATCAAAATGCTACTTTGCAATTAAGTTTTGAAACTTTCAATGAAGCAGGCTTGTGGATTCATCAAGAAAAACTCCCTATTTATTTAGATGCTATTTCAAATTTTCCGCTGCAAGTTTTGGATAGTATTTTCAAAAAAGATACGACTTTTACGGTACGCATTGGAACACAGCTTTATCAAATTTCTAATCCATTTTCCTTAATGGGCTTTGAGGAAGATGAGAGTTTATTGCCTATCGATCAACATACACATCATGCCTATCGCTTGTTGATGGAATATTTTTGTTTTGCAGATAAATTCAGCTTTCTTAATCTTGATTTGTCTTTTTTAACAAATTTATTAGATCAACAAACGAGTTTTGATCTCCAAATTCATTTTAAGTTAAACCTAAACGATCAGGCGATTATTCGTAATTATTCAGAGCTGAATGTTGCAAATTTCAAATTGTTCAGCACGCCAGCTGTTAATCTTTTTGAAAAAAATGCTGAACCACAAAAAATACATCATCGACAACTTGAATATCCATTGATCACGGATGCGCATCATCCTGAATTTTATCAGGTCTATTCGATTCAGAAAATGCACATGGTTCGTGAAAAGATTAATCAGGATCAGGTTTATCATCCAGTGTTGCCGTTCTTTGGAATGAGTCATTACCATGATGAAAATGTCCAATTTTTCTATGCATTGAACTCATCACAGCTCAACAATAAGTTTGTTGAAACGGGTTATTCCATTATTTCTAAGCATTTACAGCCGTATGATATAAAGTCTGATTTTATTAGCACCGTATTGCTATGTTCTAATCGGAATTTACCGCATGAAGCATTAAGCCAGTCAAATAATATTTTAAATCTGAATGATAGTAGTTTGGCACGTCGAGCGTTGGTATTGAAGCGTCCGAGTTTACCCTATCAATTTGAGCAAAATCAGAAAGAGCAATGGCGCATTATTTCTCATCTTTCATTAAATACGTTAGCACTGATGAAAGGGGATGCGGTAGCACATTTAAAAGAATTATTAGAGTTATATAACTTACCGGCGAATAAAGAAAATCATCTGTTAATTAATTCGATTAAACAAATTGAATTTAGCCTGACGCATAAGTTGGTTGAAGCCAAACCTTTCCCGCTTTTCATACGAGGACTCAAAGTTGTTATCGGAATCGATGAACAAGTATTCAGAGGTCATAGTCTTTATATTTTCAGTCAATTGCTGAGCCATGTGTTTAACTTAAAAGTGCAGTTAAACAGTTTTGTCGATGTCATAATCGAAGATGCTCAATCACAACAGGAGTTATACCAATGCGTGCAGAACGTTGGTGGCAAGAAGCTTCTGTAACAGACCATTTATTTCAACAGCCGACTGCATATGAATTTATTCAGTCGATTCGATTGTTAAGACATGTGCCCTATGCTCGGCCATATACACCATGGGATCGTGATTTTAAATTTCATCCTTCTTTAGAGCTTAACTTCCCTAAAAAAGAAATTGAATCACTCGCTTTAGAAGATGAAAAAGTTCAGCTTACAAATTTAATGGTGGGTTTGACTGGAATGCAGGGGGCATTACCCTATAGCTATACCAATAAAGTTAAATCAGCACCACGCAAATTTCGAGTTGAAACAACGCAATTTTTGAGTTTATTTAATCATAAGCTCACTTCACAATTCGTTGATGCGACGGTCAAGTACAATTTACCAGTACGGTATGAGGTCGAGTCTGAAAATCATTATCTGAATATTATTCATGCATTAAATGGTTATATTAGTCAGCAACATCAACAACAAGAACTTGATGATTATTTTGCTGAATTTGCAGGATTAATGCAGGGGCAAAATAATACAGCACATGCTTTAAAAACCATGATTGCACAGGTATTTAATCAGCATGTGGCAATACAAGAGTTTATCCCTGAAAAATTTAAATTAGAGCCTCAGCAGAGAACATCCTTAGGAGGGGCGACGCCAAGCTTGTTAGGATTGAATACATTTTGTGGAGAGACTATTACCCAAATTGATGGCAAAATTGAAATTCAAATTGGACCGTTGGATCGTAAGACTTACCTAGATTTTCTACCACAACAAAAACTAAGTTTAAAATTAAAAAAACTACTACAAAGCTGGTGTAGCCCAACCTTATTGGTTGATGTTCGTTTAATTTTATCAAAACAAGAAATACAGCCTATTACTTTAAATTCGGAGCATTCTATGGGGCTTAGTCAGGGTGCCTTTTTAGCTCATAATCAACCGCTAGACAATGATGAAACTTGCTACCCGTTGCTTGGAGTCGCGTCATGATCAAAATCATTGTTGGAGTGTTCCTTACTGTTTATCTGGTGATTTCTGCGATTGTGGTGCTGTATTGGCGTGACATCAATTTTGATCCTTCTGGCAGTGATTTACTTATCTTTTTTGCATTGTTACCTGTAGCAATCACTGCTTTTTTGGTGATGCCATATATAATTTATCATTGGATAAAAGAGCAAAAAAATAAACAGAATGATCCTCAACTTAGCGATGAGACCACAATTGAGGAGCTACAGCCTGAGCCTGTGGAGTGGATCAATTTAAATGTCTATCGCGCTTATGCACTCAATGCTTTGGGTGAAAATCATCTGATTATTGATGCGATTCGGGAATTCAAGAGTCCTGAACTTGATGACAAATTATTGAATGGGTATGGCTTGCCTATTCTGAGTTATCGAATTTCTGATTTAGACGTCGAACAAGATGAAGAGGATGAATATAGCTTCAAACGGCAATACCGCATTCATCAATTGATTCTGACTCAACTCGAACAACAAACAGAAATACTCTGGGAAATTAGTGAGCATTTAAAAAAATCTGCACTTTTCTACGATACTCAAATTAGCCAATCTTATCGTATGCATCCAGCATGGATTGATCCTCAGGCTGAGTATCATGATGGGGAAGAAGATACTCCTTCTGTGCAGCAAGTTTATCGACTGAATAAGCTTAAAATCCACCTGATTCTCGCTGAAGAATTACTGCATGTTTGGGATGAACAAGATTCTGAGCAACTCATTTCAGACTACCTGAGTCAGCTCAATTATATTCCTGAAGTGTTTCACGTGGAACACCACTATTGGGGTGCTGAAACAAGCTATAGTGAATGGATTCATCTTTTACAAAGTATTGAAAAAGATGAGTCGTCTATAAGTCTTGTGTTCATCGTTGATTCCGAAATTGACCAAGATACATTAGATGAAAAGATTTGGATTTCAGAACAGTATATTCCTGCAGAATATATTTCGAGCTGTTGTTTAGCTTCACCTAAAATTCAAATTGAAAATGTTTTACCTACGAAAACATTAGATATTGCGATAAATGAAAAACAACTGAAACAGAGTTTAGATCGCTATAACATTGATCATCAGTTCAAAGTGGAAAATGAGCAGCCCTTTACAGTTCTGTTGGATGACATTACTCAACTCAAAACACTTAAAAAAATTGAGCAAAATTTTGCCAATACGAATATTGAGCAACATCATTATTTAATGCTTCATCCAACACTTGGGAATACACAAAGCTTAGCTAAAATTTTTGGATTTACTCTCGCTTTTCAGTTTGATGATGCCTTGATGACAATGGTGTATACAACTCAAAACCCTGATGTTCAGACATTTATTCAAACTTATCAATCAGAAACAGACATAAATCCTGAGCAGCAAAACGTTTAAAAATTTACGAAAAAAATGAGAATACAATGCACACGATATTAGGCTATGTATGGCAGTACGTTTCAAACCCAAAGGCAATCATTGCATTGTCATTGTTTGTTGCCTTAGTGTCTGCCTATCACACGATACCTAGACAGTATTTCTGGCCGCTTGCGGTGGCCTATGTACTGGGTCTAATCGGTTATGGAATCTATTGGTTCATTCAACGCAAACGCCATGAGAAACAAGGGGAAGAACTGGCGGAAGCAATCGAAAAAGATACCCAAGCTGAGTATGGTAAACAGAAGGATAAAGATGAACTACAATTGGTTCATCAACAGATGAAGGATTCAATTCAGCTCATTCGTAAGTCAAAGCTGGGTGATAAAAAAGGGAATGCAGCGCTATATGAGTTGCCTTGGTATATGGTCATTGGTAACCCTGCTGCTGGTAAGAGTTCTGCCATTTATAACTCGGGCTTAAAGTTCCCATTCGAAGAAACGCATAAAAATGCAGTGTCTTCAGGTTTGAGTGGAACACGTAATTGCGACTGGTTTTTCTCAACAGAAGGAGTGTTGTTAGATACTGCTGGTCGTTACTCAGTCTATGCAGAAGATCACTCTGAGTGGATTGGTTTTTTGAACTTGCTCAAAAAAAATAGATCTAAAGCGCCGATTAATGGACTGATTGTCACCGTCAGTATTGCCGAGTTAGTTAGTCAAAGTCCTGAAAAATCGTTGAAACTCGCTAAAAACTTGAGAGCACGTATACAAGATTTGACGGAACGTTTAGAAATCTTTGCACCTGTATATTTGGTGTTTTCTAAAATGGATTTGATTGCAGGATTCACTGAGTTTTTTGATTGTTATGATCAGGATGAATTTGACCAAGTTTGGGGAGCAACGCTGCCATATAATCCAGATTCATCTGAAAATGCTGTTGATCTATTCGAGCATCATTACAATATTTTGTATGATGGATTGAAAAGCGTAAGTACGACTCATTTAAGTCGCCGTCATGCACAGAATATCTCACCAAGTGTGATGACTTTTCCGCTTGAGTTTAAGACTTTAAAACCAGCACTCAAAACTTTTATAGGAACACTATTTGAGGAAAATCCGTATCAGTTCAAACCTGTATTCCGTGGTTTTTACTTCACTAGTGCCTTACAAGAAGGAACGATCGAGAGTCCAATGACGGAGCAAATTGCTCAAGAATTTAGACTTCAGAAAATTCCGAACAGCGAACATGGTATTCCACAAAATTCTGTATCACAGAATCATGGGTATTTCTTAAAGGGATTATTTTCAGATGTCATTCTGAAAGATAAAAACTTGGTGAAGCAACATATTAACCCTGCGAAAAAGCGCCAACGTTATTTGAGTTTTATTGCAGCTTTACTTGGGGTATCTGTAATTTTAGGCCTGTGGGTGTGGTCTTACCGTAACAATCAACAGTTGATCGCAGATGTTCAAGCAGATCTGAATAAAGTGATGCAAATGGAGCAGGCATCAGGTCAGCATTTGGCGACACAGCTTGACTCGTTACTAATTTTACAACAGCGTTTAGAACAGTTAGATCAATTTGAAGAAGATCGTCCATTAAAGTTTGGCTTTGGTTTGTATCAAGGTAATGATCTGCGAGAAAAACTTAAAACCGAATATTTAAATGGTGTGCGACAAATTGTTTTAGAACCATCTCAACAAAATATTGGTCAGTTCTTGCAACGTGTAAAAAATAATGAAGCGACACTAAAAGAAAATCACGTTAATGTTGAAATTCAGCAAGTATCGGCTAAACCTGCACAAAATGCTTTGGAACCTTCTGATTCGAATCCCCAAGATGCTTACAACGCATTGAAAGCTTATTTGATGATGAGCAATTCAAAATATATGGAAGCAAGTCATCTGAGTGATCAGGTTACGCGCTTTTGGCGTTCATGGTTAGATGCCAATCGTGGACAAATGCCACGTGGTGAAATGATCCAAAAAGCGGAGCAGGTGCTGACCTATACCATGACATTGGCGAATGATCCAAAATTCCCACAGTTGTCAGCGGATGCGCAATTGGTTGATCAAAGCCGACAAGTATTGTTGGCGGTGATGAAGGGGATGCCAGCACGTGATCGAGTTTATAATGAGATCAAAATGCGTGCTGCCGTACGATATCCAGCAGTGACAGCAGCTCAAATTGTAGGTGAGAACAATCGTAGTGCTGTATTAGGTTCTTATGCTCTTCCTGGGGTATTTACATATAAGGCATGGAACGAATATATCGATCAAGCCATTGATGAAGCTGCGAATAGTCCGACAGACAGTCGTGACTGGGTGTTGAACAGCAATCAATCAGATGACCTCACCTTTAGTGGTAGTCCAGATCAAATTCGTAAGCAGCTGACTGAACTCTATAAGAAAGAATATATCGCAGAGTGGCGTAAATTCTTGAATGGAATTTATTATGCAAAACAACCTGATTTTGCCCAGCAACATAAAACAATAGATTTATTGGGTGAGCCTCAAAACTCCCCGATACGTTTGCTCATTGAGCATACAGCGAAAGAAACCAATTGGGATAACCCTGTGGTTCAAGCGGAATTGGCTGCTCCACAAACAGGATTTATCGCTTGGTTTAAACGTAAGGTTCTTCGTCAAGATAATACTAATGAAATTCAACGTGCAGCTGAGCGCGCCCAAGGTGCTATCTCAAAAGAATTTAATGTTTTTTATCAGTTGGTTCGTAAACGTGATGATCAGCAAAATAAATCATTACTAGATGAGTATTTAGAAAATATCGCACAGGTACGCAGTAAGTTCAATGATCTCCGAAATGCAGGGGATATTGGCCCAAATGCGATGGCTTTGGTAAAACAAACCATCAATGAACAAACCTCAGTATTTAATACTACGCAAAAACTTGTCGATGAAAAACTGACGGTCGGTCTGAATGATATTGACAATAAGCTCATTCAAAAGCTTTTGGTGAGTCCACTGACACAATCCTTTGCAAGCTTAATCACGCCAGCACAAGATGAGATTAATAAATTATGGGTAATGCAAGCTTATCAACCGTTTAATCAGACTCTGAGCCAAAAGGTTCCATTCAATACCTCGGCTTCAATCCAAGCGACGAGTAGTGAAATCGGTCAAATCTTCGGTGAGGGCGGTAGTATTGCCAATTTTGTTAAAGAAACGCTCGATCCATTTGTGATTCGTCGTGGCTACACACTGACTTCTAAAACGTGGAAAGACCAAGGCATTATCTTGAATCCACAATTTGTGATGAGTTTCCAACGCTATGTTTCACCACTTAACGGTGTAGCTACAGGTACTTTGTCACAAGGTTCTGCACCTGCTGCGACCAATCAGTCCAACTTCCAATTCTATCCATTGTCTAATCCACAGTTGCTGTCTTATACGATTGATATTGATGGTCAACGTATGGTCTTTGAAAATGGTATCCAACAGTGGGTGAACTTTGTTTGGCCGAATACTGGTGCTATTCCTGGAGCACGTATTACTGCAGTCGATCTCGAAGGAAAAACGCATACGATTTTTGATGCACCAGGTGAATACGGGATCAATCGTTTGATCGACTCTTCGCAACGTCGTGATCAAAATGGTGTCATCGAAATGACTTGGGCAAGTGCTCAACAACCTTCATTAGCGGTAAAAGTAAACTTTCGTTTGATCAGTGGGAATTCAGGTCAAGGTGGAACAGGCGTTGGCTCTAATCGTGATTTAAACGGTTTGCAATTGGTTGATAAGGTGACCACCAACAAGGCGACAGCACGTGTGGTATCTGCTCAAAAGGCACCAACACCAGCACCTCAAGCTGAGAATTCAACGAATACGGCATTGCAAAATGCAACACAAGGAGCACAGCCATGATGTATGGAGTACAACTTAAGATGGATCATCAGTAGGAGGCGATATGTACAGTGTGAAAACAACGCCTTTGTACTATGGTAAGAGTCCTGCTCGTGGCGATTTTCTGAAAACCAAAGGACAGTATTCTCTGATTCAAGTGATTGATCAGTGGATTACTGAAGCGCTTGAAATGGCAATGAGAAATCCAAACTTCGATCAAAATTATCAAAGTTTGGCATCATTAGATTTCTTTATTGCCAATCCGCGTGAAAATATGTTCTTGGTTGCAAACTTAGTGACCAGCCAAGACAGCTCAGGTCGTCAGTTTCCTATGGTGTTGAGTCACTTATTGGAAGTGGATGCACCCTACCAAAATTTGCTCTATGCACCTTATAGCTATAAGCCAGTTTTGATTGACTTATTTCAAAGAAACCGAGTGATTCGTCAAATTCGAGATGCTGATGATTTAATCGAAAAACTGGCTCAGCTCAAAAAAGAAATTCAAGTTCTTGATGTAACTGAATCAACCGCTTTTTTTGAAAATCACACCATGCATTCGTTTGCACAAATGATGAAAATATCAGTCTATGAGCTTGCACAAAGCATGATTGGACTAGGTCTTTTACTCCAACCTGTATTAAAAAATGGAACGAGTAAACTGAATAAGGTGTTAATTTTACCGATTCACAACCCTAGTTTTTGTTATGAAATCGCAGCATTCTGGGTTAGTTTAATCGCAAGATTTTTGCCAAAACATAATACCGAAGTGTTAATTGGTATTCTTCATTCAGAACGTCCAGTTTTATTATTTGGCTTTCAGGGCGCAGATATTGAAGCATTAAGTGATATTTTCAATCAAAACTTAAGCTCTGAACATTGGGTTTCATTGGTACAAGCACAGTGGATTGATCGCTATTTGGAGCAAAATGCAGGTCTTGCTGCACTCGAGCAATCTTTGTGCGAACGACAGTTAAGTTTAAATCAAGGAATGAAATTATTCCGACAGACTTTTATAGAAGAATAATGATGAAGAAAACCTTATTAAAGATTTCACTGCTTAGTTCGATATTGAGTTTAAGTGTTATATCGTTTGCGAAAGAAATTATCGTTGAGGGAGTTGTTCCTAACGAGATGAGCAAACAGGCCATATTGAGTAAAATGAAAGTGGTCTATAGCCAAGACCAAATTATCGATAAAATTCAGGTTCGTCCTGTCACTGCACCCAATGGATGGAGTGATTCCGTAACCCAAGTCATTACACCTGATCTTAAAAAAGTTTCTCAAGGAAAATTGAGTGTAAAAGGAACACAAGTTGAGCTCACAGGTAAAGTCCTCAATCAAAATGATATCGTACCGACTCAAAATACATTTCAAAATTTAGTTGTGGCACCTTATCGCTTTAATGCACAGTTATCTGTGAATCATGCAGAACAAGCTATCATTGATAATGCTTTAAAAAATCGAATTATTGAATTTGCTTCTGGAAGTGCCACACTTTTACCAGCAGGCACACAAATTTTAGACGAAATGGTGGTTGCGCTAAACAAAGTTCAAGGCAAAAATGTCAAAATTATCGGACATACTGACAGTCAAGGTAATCCACAGAAAAACAAAGAATTGAGCTTGCAACGTGCGGATGCAGTAAAACAATATTTGATTGCGAAGAATATTTCACCTTCACGATTAAGTACAGCGGGTATGGGTGCTGATGAACCTGTTGCAGACAATGCAACGGAAGAGGGTCGTAAGAAAAATCGTCGCATCGAGTTTGAAGTTCAATAAAATATTATAAAAGGAACAAGTGTATGGCTTTCCCTTATATTACGATTGGCTCTCCAACCACTGGTGGTGGGCAGGTTATTTCAGCAAATAGTTCTTTCTTAATCGAAGGTAAGCCAGTTGCTTGTGTAGGGGATAAGGCCACCTGTCCTAAACATAAAACGGTGACGACAATTGTTGCGGGTGACAGCAAAATGGTTATTATGGGAAAACCCGCCGCACAGCATAATTCACCTTTGGCATGTGGATGCAAATGTATAGGGAATCAAAGTTTAACGGTTGGACAAAATTAGTTAATTCATTGCGATCTGTATCTAAAAAGAACCCTCTAATTTTAGAGGGTTCACTTTTTCAACTATAATTTTATCTCGATCAAAGTGTCTTCGGTATTTATAATCGCGCACCTATTGATGATCTGAAGATGATTTTTACGCACTTACATATTGCACAATTTTATCAAACGCAGATTTAAGCGCTTTGTCATCGAATTCATTGCCTTCGAATGTTTCATTGCGATTGCGTGAAAAAATATCGCGAATCTCAACCACGGCATTTGAGTCGACTAAACCTAATTGCGTAGCAACTTGACGGATTTGATCGATAGAGCGAGAGCCATTACTACCCCCATAACTGACATAAGCAGCAGGTTTTCCATTCCACTCTTTACCTAAATAGTCGAGTGCATTTTTAAGTGCAGGACTGTAACCATGATTATACTCAGGACTAATAAATATAAATGCATCACCTTTCGCGATTTGAGCAGCCCATTCTTGTTGCTTAGGTTGATCATATATACCCGTTAGTGGTGGATTTGCTCCAGCGAAAAACGGTAAATCCCATTCTTTTAAGTCCACAATTTCTGTCTGAATCGTGCTGTAGTTATATGATGAAATCGTGTTTTGAACCCAATTTGCAACTTTAATGGCTGTGCGGCCTTCTCGAACGCTTCCAACAATAATTTGAATATTCACCAAATTAATCCTTCTAACTGTTATCACACTGACTTTAAAATGTTTTTTTTAAAAAAGGTAGATCGAAAATGTATCTAAAAAAAGCGCCATAAGGCGCTTTTTTATGTACGAATCAGGCATTACATAATTTTGATGCCTTGCTGACCTGCTGGTGTTACTTTGAAAATTTCAACTTCAAAAGTAATATCTTTACCAGCAAGCGGATGGTTAAAGTCGACCTCAGTGATATCATCACCAACTGATTTAACCACACCATATAATGACTGCTTTGCTTTATCTTCAAACTCAATCATTTGACCTTCAGCAGGACGTTGCTCAAATTTAACAGTATCAAATTTTTGCACGTTCTCTTGGTTCCAAGGGCCAAAAGCATCTTCAGCAGGTAAACTTACTGTACGACGGTCCCCCGCACGTAAGCCAAATAAAGCTTTTTCAAAACCAGGCAATAAGCTGCCATCACCTATCACAAGGCTTACAGGTTCTTCGCGACTACGTGTATTATCAATTTCAACACCATTTTCAATGGCTACTGAAAAGTGTAAATGTACTTTTGAACCCGCTTCAATGCGAGTATCTTCATTTGGATTAATAAAATCAGTCATTTTGCGCTTCCGCACGTTGAATACGATGTTTCTCTAAGAAAAAAGTATCGATAAGCATTAAGATGGTACCTAAAGTAATGGCACTATCTGCAAGGTTAAAAGCAGGGAAGTGACTATTGTTGTAGTAGACATGAATAAAATCAACAACATAGCCTAAACTTACTCGATCAATAAGATTACCAATCGCCCCACCTAAGATGAGTGCGATGGCTAAAGGCAATACTTTCATGTTTTTTGGCATACGCATAATCCAAAACACAAAAATAACCGAGACAATTCCTGCAAGCGATGTAAAGAAATAACGTTGCCATCCACCGGCATCGGACAAGAAACTAAAGGCAGCGCCGTAGTTATGTAGTAATGTCCAATTTAAAAAAGGTAAAACAGGTACAGGGTCTGCATAAGTCAGATGTGTACTTGCTATCCATTTAGTCCATTGATCCAAAATAATGGCAACAATAGACAATCCTATCCACCACAAATTGTGGGGATAGAATTGGAATAAACCTTTTTTATTATTTTGTGGATTAGGCATATTTTCTCTCTTCGCCTTGACCTGTAGGGAGGTTAATAATACAACGACC
Organism: Acinetobacter sp. YH12239; assembly: GCF_013417635.1. NCBI lineage: Bacteria > Pseudomonadati > Pseudomonadota > Gammaproteobacteria > Moraxellales > Moraxellaceae > Acinetobacter > Acinetobacter sp. YH12239. Next base: position 23,987 of record NZ_VPDP01000021.1, read on the forward strand.
ACATAGTCCTGGATGTGATGGATGTGTATTCACATCAGGCAGAACATGCCAGCAACGAACGCATTTTTCGCCGTCAGCCGCTGAAACTTTCACGTTCAAGCCTTCAAGATCAGAAGCTTCACCTTGTGCTATATCAAAGGTATTCACAATCACTTGAGACGTAATCAGTACGAAACGAAGTTCGTCACCTAATTTGTCGAGCATAGATTTAAGCTCATCATTTGCCCAAAGCTCAACCTTCGCAGACAAGTTTGAACCTACAGTTTTCGCACCACGTGCTGCTTCGATAAACTTATTCACTGCTGATTTCACATTGATCAATGTTTGCCATTCAGTTTCTGATACGACATTGGCACTTGATGCAGTCGGAATATCATACCATTCAGCAGTGAAGACATATTTCTCAGTTTGACCGGGAATCAATGGCCAAGCTTCTTGTGCGGTGAACGTTAAAATAGGTGCCATCCAACGTACAAATGCTTGAACCAAATGGTACAACGCAGTTTGTGCAGAACGGCGTGCTTGAGAATCTGCTTTGGTGGTGTACTGACGGTCTTTGATAATGTCTAGGTAGAAACCACCTAAATCGTTGATACAGAAATTCGTTAGCGCACTTGTCACGATATGGAAGTTCATATCTTCGTACGCTTTCTGAATCGTTTCTTGCACTTCTGAAGCACGTTGCAAGATGTATTGATCAAGTGCAATCAGATCATCAATCGCTAAGCAATCAGTCGCAGGTTGGAAACCATTTAAGTTTGCTAGCAAGAAACGCAATGTGTTACGAATACGACGGTAACCGTCTGAGGCACGGTTAAAGATTTCTTTACCTGCGGTCATTTCATAACGGTAATCTGCAGATGCAATCCAGAAACGAAGGCCATCAGCACCCATATCTTTAATGATGTCTTGCGGTGTGATGACGTTACCGATCGATTTCGACATCTTACGGCCTTTCTCATCGACCACGAAGCCGTGTGTCAACAAGCCTTTATACGGTGCGCGTTCGTTGATTGCCATTGAAGTCAACAATGAAGATTGGAACCAACCACGGTGTTGGTCTGAACCTTCAAGGTACAAATCAGCAGGGTCTTGTAGCTCTTCACGTTCACGAAGAACTGCAAAGTGTGTTGTACCTGAATCGAACCATACGTCTAAAGTATCTCGAACAGCGTTATAGCAATCTGCATCATCACCGATGAATTCGCGTGCATCACGGTTATACCAACCATCAATACCTTCTTGCTCGATTAACTTCGCAACTTCTTCAATCAATTCAGGTGTACGAGGGTGTAACTCGTTAGTATCTTTATGAACGAAGAATGGAATTGGCACACCCCAAGTACGTTGGCGAGAGATACACCAATCTGGGCGACCTTCGATCATCGCTTGAATACGGTTTTTACCCCAATCTGGTACGAACTCAATATCATTTTCAATCGCGTTCAATGCACCTTGGCGTAGACCTTTGGCATCCATGCTGATGAACCATTGTGGTGTTGCACGGAAGATAATCGGTGTTTTATGGCGCCAGCAATGTGGGTAGCTATGTTTAATCACAACATGTGCCCAAAGTTTGCCTGCTTCAGTCAATGCTACAATAATTTTTGGATTGGCTTTGTAGATGTGCTCGCCTGCAAACAGTGGCGATGTTGGAAGATACACACCATTACCGCCAACAGGGTTTTCAACTTTCAAGTTGTACTGTAAGCCAACTTTATAGTCGTCCACACCATGACCCGGTGCAGTATGTACAGCACCTGTACCGCTACCGTCAGTCACGTGTTCGCCTAGAATCACAGGAACTTGGCGTTCAGCGATCAATGGGTGTTGCAGCACAAGGTTCTCAAGTTTAGAACCTGTGAATTCAGCAATGACTTCAAATGCAGTAAAACCATAACGCTGAGTAGCTGATTCAACCAATGATTTCGCAAGAATGAAGTTTTGAGGTACTTTGTCTTCACTTGTTGCTTTCACAAGTTGATACTCAAGCTCAGCATGTAAAGCGACTGCTTGGTTAGCAGGCATGGTCCAAGGCGTTGTGGTCCAGATCACGATGTCGGTACGATCAGCAATGTCTACACCCAAACGTGCAGAAAGGTCAGCTAAATCAACAACGCTGAAACCCACATCAATTGCGTCTGATTTTTTATCTTCGTATTCAACTTCAGCTTCAGCCAATGAGGAACCACAGTCTAAACACCAGTTGACGGGTTTAAGACCTGGTTCGATATGACCTGCTTTGGCAATAGCACCCAATGAACGCACGATGTCGGCTTCTTGTTTGAAGTTCATCGTTAAGTACGGATTGTCCCAATCACCAAACACGCCCATACGCACGAAGTCTTTCTTTTGCAGTTCAACTTGTGTGTAAGCATATTCACGGCAGGCTTTACGGAATGTAGAAGCATCTACTTTTACGCCGACTTTACCGACTTTTTCTTCAACTTTAAGTTCAATTGGAAGACCATGACAGTCCCAACCCGGTACGTATGGTGCATCAAAACCATCCATCACTCGGCTTTTAATGATGATGTCTTTTAAGACTTTGTTAACCGCATGACCTAAGTGAATTTGACCATTCGCATATGGAGGGCCGTCATGAAGCACATATTTTTTCTTGCCAATACGCGACGCACGAATCTGCTGATAAATGTTGTCGGCATACCACTCTTCTAACCATTTCGCTTCACGTACTGCGAGATTTGCTTTCATCGCAAAGTCAGTACCTGGGAGGTTTAGCGTGGCTTTATAGTCCACTGCATTTTCAGGAGTTTGCTTATCGCTCATGCAAGTTGTCTTCCAATTTAATCAGTCTAAAGCTGACGCGTTTTACAAAAATTAAGGAGTATTAATAAGGAAAGTTGGGGTTATTTCGGCGAAACTCAAGCAGTTGCTCAACATCATCATCGATCCCAGCTTTGAGTGCTTCTAGCGAAGGATAATTCTTTTCGCCATGAACAAAGTTCAAAAATGTTACCCGCATTAACAGGCCATACAGATTAGCAGAAACATCAGGGAAATGTACTTCTAATCGCCACTCTGGATGTTCCTGTTCGATGGCTGGTCGGGTGCCGACATGTCCTGCACCGAAAAGGGCTGTAGCCTTATAACCAGCAATACCTGGATATTCGGCATTTTCATTGCGAACTTTGTCTTTTAACGATTCTGTTTCACAAATCACTTCAACACCATAGATGCCATGCAAACAGGGCTTATGGCGGTTTAGACGAACATTGATAGTTGGAAAGTTAATGGTGCGACCGATTTGATCACCATATTGAACACGACCCGTAATGCTATACGGGCGACCAAGTAGCTCCGCAGCTTTTTTAAGGTCCCCTGTAGCCAAAGTTTGGCGAATTAAGGTGGAGCTAATACGCTCGCCATTCAGTTCAACGTTATCTAAATCGGTGACTTGAAAACCATAATCGCGCAAGAATTGGCTATTACCTTGACGGTTTTTCCCAAAATGATGGTCTTCACCGAGTACCAGACTTTGGGTATTCAGTTTGTATTTTAGAATATCAGCAAACTCTTCCGCACTTAAATTACGGAAAGTGTCATCAAATTTGGCAACAACAATATAGTCGATACCAAGTGCAGCCAAATGTTCCACTTTTTCACGTAATGAACTAATTCGTGGTGGTGCATCGTAACTTTTAAAATATTCTAAAGGCTGTGGCTCAAAAATCATCACCACAGTTTTTAAATCTTGTTGTTGTGCTATGTCTTTTAATTGCTGAACCATCGCCTGATGACCCAAATGAACACCATCAAAATTGCCAATGGTGACGGCAGTTTTGGGCAATTGAAAGTTGGGCGCTAAAGCATTCAGACGGAGTAGCTTCATGGGCGAAATGGTGACTAAAATTAATTTGGGCTATATATTGCCATATTCTCACAGTTTCGTCTTGTTGTTGTGTTTTTATTCAATACTTTTCTTATTCTAGATCAAGACGCTTGAGTCATTAGATCAAAGAAACTTTTATTTCGGGATATATTTTTGTCTAATGTATTCCATTCGAAATTTAATGAGTAAGTGATGTCTGATCTAGCCCTAATTATGGCCTTAGCAAGCGAATCTAAAGGATTATTCGAAGCTGAAAATATTGCAGTACATTACAGTGGTATTGGTAAGGTCAATGCAGCATTTAAAGCTTTTGAAGTGATTCAAAAAACGGGATGCACAACTTTGCTGAATTTAGGAACAGCAGGAAGTTCGCATTTTGATGCGCATTCCTTGGTTGAAGTAACAACATTTGTACAGCGAGATATGGATGTTTCACCGCTTGGCTTTGAAGTTGGTGTTACACCGATGGATCAGGAATTTCCCGCAGCGATTAACCTAGAGCCGTATTTTCAACATCTTCCCAAGGGCATTTGTGGGACTGGCGATAGCTTTGAAACTGGTGAACCTAAGGTGCCATGTCAGTTGGTTGATATGGAAGGATATGCGCTCGCCAAAGTATGTAAGAAACTTGGCGTTCGTTTGATTTCCGTGAAATACATTACAGATGGGGCAAACGACACCGCACATTTAGATTGGGAGGAGAACTTGTTGTTGGGCGCTCAAAAATTATTGGCTTTATATCAGAGTATGGAACACTAGATTTTGAAGATTTTGGCGACCATAGAAACTATGGTCGTATGCCAGAGATCAATCTCGAAGAGATTTAGAGAAACCAATTATGGTCGAGGTAAAATACCGTATAGCATCATATGGACTGTATGCTCAATGGTACGTTGATACATGGTGCGATTGCGCAAGGTTTTTCCCGTTACCATTTCAGTTTGGGTGCTAAAATCAGCATAGTTTTGTGTGATACCCCAAAGGTTAATAATTAAAACCTCAGCATCGATCTTGTCTGATATTTTGCCTTGCTCTTGCCACGTGGAAATGACTTTAGATTTGCGTTTGAAGAGTTTTTTTAATGGGCCTTTCAAAATTGGCAGGATATGTGGTGCGCCTTGGATAATTTCTAAAGCAAATAATTTTGATGCCTTATGTTGAGTACGAGAAACCTCAATCTTTTGCATGAGATATTGCGTGATCGCTTCAGCAGGCTCTAAATCAGCTTCCAACATTTGCAGTGGAGCTAACCATTTTTGCATGACAGTAGTCAGCACTTCGACATAGAGCGCTTCTTTATTTTCATAGTAATAGAAAATATTCGATTTGTGCATTTCCGCGAGTTGTGCAATTTCATCTAAGCTTGCACCACTAAAACCATACACAGAAAACACATCTAATGCAGCAGCTAAAAGCTGTTGACGTTTTTGCGTACTCTTCTTTTGTTCCATCTCGTCAGTAAATTATAAAAAGGAACCTCAAATTGTACGGCAAAACGTGCGATTTGTGCACAAGGATTAGGGCATTTGCAAAAGAATATGAAGAATAATTGTGTAGTTAAGTGATAAAACTAATAATAAGACACATGTACAATCTATTTGATAAACAAATACATATTACTCAGGTGGGAAATGCTGATCGAGAATATCTTTTAATTTAATTAAAAAAAGCCATTTACCAGTACGAAAAGTGTCTAATTTTCCGACGAAAATTAGACACTTCCATTTACCTTATTCAACAATTCAGAATGTCATATTTTGCATCGATTAGGTTGAAAGTACGGCTTCCAAAACTTGTTGTTCAAGCTCTGCAAATTTGACATTTTTTTGTCGCGGTCGTGGTAAATCTACTTTGAACTGATGTGCGATATGACCTTTATCGAGCAAAATAATACGATCTGCTAACTGAACTGCTTCACTGACATCATGTGTCACTAAGATGGTGGTGAAGCCTTGTTCTAACCATAGTTTCTCAATCAGATTTTGCATGTCTAAACGCGTAAGCGCATCTAAAGCCCCCAAAGGTTCATCAAGTAATAGTATTCGAGGGGTATGAGACAAGGCACGTGCTAGCGCTGCTCGTTGACGTTGTCCACCTGACAGTTGTGCAGGCCAAAGTTCAGATTTTTCATTTAAGCCAACTTTTTCCAATAATGCTTCAGCCTTATCATGCTGGGATTTATCTAATCCCAATTGCACATTTTTTAAAATGCTTTTCCATGGCAATAGGCGAGGATCTTGGAACATGACGCGGATGTCATCAGCGGTAATACCTTCGCGAAAGTTCAGTGCAGATTTAAATTTAATCTCACCATAACTCGGTTGTTCTAAATCCGCGATTAACCGTAACAACGTACTCTTACCACAGCCACTTCGACCTACAATGGCAACAAATTCACCAGGTTCTATATGTAGGTCTAAATCCTCTAATACTTTAATTTTGCCATAGAACTTGTGCAGTTGTTCAATATTGATTTCTGCACCGATCTTTTGTGGAGCTGATCTGGCATGATCTGGAATGACATGTTCATCAGCAAGATTTGAAATACTTAAATCAGTCATACGCATTCCTATTTTTGATAGCCTGGATGCCAGCGTAATAAATATTTTTCTAAGGCAACCGCGAGTACATCCGCTAATTTACCAAGTAGGGCATACAGTAGAATCCCAACTAAAACTACATCTGTTTGTAAAAATTCACGCGCATTCATGGTCATGTAGCCAATCCCAGCTTGTGCCGAGATGGTTTCAGCCACAATTAAAAGAACCCAAACTAAACCTAGTGCGAAGCGCAAACCAACTAAAATGGAAGGAAGAGCACCTGGTAAAATAATTTCTTTGTATAACTGCCAGCGTGTTAAACCATAACTCTTGCCCATCTCGATCAGCTGAGGATCTACAGATCGGATACCGTGATACGTATTGATATAAATTGGGAAAAACACGCCAATCGCGACCAAAAATAATTTGGCAGATTCGTCAATTCCAAACCATAGAATCACCAATGGAATTAAAGCTAAAGCTGGAATATTACGGATCATTTGTAGGGTCGTGTCGAGTAACGTAGAGGCGACTTTAGATGAGCCATTTAACAACCCTAAAAATAATCCTAAGCCCCCACCAATCAGCAAGCCAATCAGTGCACGTCCCGCACTGACTTGGACATGTGTCCACAGTTCACCACTGAGCAATAGATGCCAAAAAGCCAAAACCACTGCGGTTGGAGCAGGCAAGACGCGGCTTTCTAAAATGCCAGTGACTGATGCCAGTTGCCAAATCACAATAAGGAAAATGGGTACTAACCAAGGCAACAAACGTTGCCCCAGTTGTTTGGTTCCTCGAGAGAGAAAACCTTCAGCTTTAACCACCTTGGTTTTACTCAACACGATAGAATGCTTTTGAGTTTTATTTACCGCTGTTGTCATGCCGGCTCCTGAACCTGATCTCCTTTTTTATTTTCTTCAGGAGTGTAGTTATTCGCGACAATCTCACCAAAAGGTCCAGTCAGATTCGGTTGAGTCAGTTTTTTGCGTGTTTCTAATGGTAGAAGAGGGAATACCAATTCAGCAAAACGAATTGATTCTTCAAGGTGCGGATAACCTGAGAAAATAAAGGTATTAATGCCTAAATCTGCATATTCTTGGATACGTGCCGCCACAGTTTCAGGGTCACCTACTAATGCCGTGCCTGCCCCCCCACGGACGAGACCTACGCCAGCCCATAAGTTTGGTGAAACTTCAAGTTTCGAGCGATCTCCATTATGAAGTTCAGCCATACGACGTTGACCAACAGAGTCCATTTGTTTAAATTTTTTCTGTGCCGCAGCGATGGTTTCATCATCAACATACTGAATTAATTCTTCAGCAGCTCTCCATGCTTCCTCGTTGGTTTCGCGGACGATGACATGTAAACGAATACCGTAATCTAGGGTGCGACCTTTAGCTGCCGCCTTAGCGCGGACATTTTCAATTTTTTCTTTAACCGCTGCTGGAGGCTCTCCCCAAGTTAAATAGGTATCTACTTGATCAGTTGCCAGTTCAACAGCATCATCAGAAGAACCACCAAACCACAATGGTGGATAAGGTTTTTGCACGGGTGGATATAATAATTTTGCATCATCCACGCTTAGACGTTCACCATGGAACGTGAAGCTTTCACCCGTATGAGAGCGTTTTAAAATTTCGCGCCAAATCGTAGTATATTCAGTCGCAGTTTTATAACGCGTTTTATGATCTTCATAGACGCCGTCACCTTTTAACTCTTGCTCATCACCACCAGTGACCAAGTTCAATAGAACACGGCCATTTGAAAGACGGTCAAAGGTTGCTGCCATACGTGCAGCCAGTGCAGGAGTGGTTACCCCTGGACGCAAAGCAACGAGAAATTTAAGATTTTTAGTGGCATCAATTAAACTTGCGGCAGTCAACCATGGATCTTCACAAGAACGACCAGTCGGGATAAGCACACCTTCATAACCTAGATTATCCACCGCCACAGCGATTTGTTTCATGTAGGCATGGTCGACAACACGTCCGCCTTTGCTTGTACCTAGGTAGCGACTATCACCATGAGTAGGAATAAACCAGAAAATTTTCATTACTTAAGTCCTTAATATGAGTTACTTACCAGTCCATACGACTTGGTTAATTTGTATCGGTTTAGGAATGATTTTGAGCTCAGCAAAGCGATCAGCCAGTTGTTGCTGATCTGCAATGACTTTCGCGGTTAAAGGTGCTGCATAAGATGGACGAGGTCGGCGCTGAACAAAGGTTTGGCTCACATTCGGCTTTAAACCTGTTGTTTTGGCAAAAATCGTTGCTGTAGTTTTTAAGTTCTTTTGAACCCATTGATCAGCAAGATTAATCTGTTCAATGACACCTGAAATCGCTTGAGGATGTTTGTCGATAAACTTGCCTGAAGCGAGATAGAACGTGTAATTCGGGCTCAGCCCTTGTCCAGTGGTCAAAACTTTTGCTTTATCTTCAAGCTCAGCAGCAGCGTAATACGGGTCCCAAATGGCCCATGCATCAACGGCACCTTTTTGGAATGCTGCACGTGCATCAGCAGGACTTAACCAAATTGGTTTTACATCGCTCCATTGCAAACCTGCTTTTCGGACGGCTTGGACCAATAGATAATGTGAACTAGATCCACGATGTACTGCGACACGCTTGCCTTTGAGTTGTTTAAGCTGAGTAATGTTGGATTTTTTCGGCACTAAGATTGCTGAAGAAAGTGGCTTCGCCGCCTCATAAGCAATGTAATGCAAAGGTTTATTTCCTGCTTGCGCATAAACAGGGGGGGTATCACCTGTTGCACCAATATCCACTGAACCCACTGCAAGTGCTTCTAAAATTTGAGGACCACCAGGGAACTCATTCCATGTAATTTTGGCATTGGGAAATTCTTGCTCAAACAGTTTTTGCTGTTGAGCAATCACCAAATTTACGGAAGATTTTTGGAAGCCAATGCGTAATTCTTTCACTGAGGGATCAACAGCCCATGCAGCTGAGCAACCCAACATCGCACAGGCAAATAGCATCGTTGTCATTGAATGACTTGAGGTTTTAAACCAAGTGTGTGCTGTATTTGCTGATTGATATTGAGTCATGTTCATCACCTTTTCATGTTGTTATTTGGGTGTAGGCGCAATAATTGCGGCCTGAATATTGATTTTGTTTGGAATCAATTTCTGTTGATGGAATACATCGGCAACTTTTTGCTGATGTTGAGCAACTTCAGTACTAATTGGATAAACGCCGAAGCTCATACGTCCAATTGAGGTTTGAAGAATTTTGAAATCTAGACCTGTAGGCTTCACGAGTAGTTGAGCTGCTTCGTCTTTATTGGAAGCAATCCAATCTGATGCTTCATTAAGCTCTTGAACAACGGTTTGTATAATTTCAGGATTCTGTTCAACGAACTTACGATCAGCCATATAGAACTGGTAGTTATTGGCATTCCCTTCGCCAGAAGCGAGAACACGTGCGCCGATTTGATGCTCTGCTGCTGCAAAGAACGGATCCCAGATTACCCATGCATCGACTGCACCGCGCTCAAATGCTGCGCGAGCATCCGATGGTGGTAGGTAAACCACTTCAATATCATCAAGCGTCAAATGATTCTTTTCTAAGATCTTCAAGAGAAGATAATGAACGTTAGAACCTTTGTTTAACGCTACACGCTTACCTTTAAGTTGTTGAATATCTGTGATGTTCGAATTTTTTTGAACAATCAACGCTTCAGCGCGTGGAGTCGCAGGTTGATTTGCGACATAAACCAAATTTGAATTCGCTGCTTGGGCAAAAATAGGGGGTGCTTCACCGACTTCACCAAATGAAACACTGCCGACATTCAAACCTTCTAACAGTTGTGGTCCACCTGGGAACTCTACCCATTTCACTTGAATATTTTGATCCTTCAAAGCGGCTTCTAATTCACCACGTTCTTTAATCACGGGCAGTAAGCCATACTTTTGATAACCGATATTTAACACTTGGGTTTTATCTTCTTTTTTTGAGTCGCAACCAGTGAGTAGCAAAGCACCTGTTAACGCAGAAGACAAAATGAGTGTTTTTTTCCAAAGATTAGCGTTAAAGCTGCTCATATTGAAAATCCTGAAAACTTAAAAATAAAAAAAATCAAAAAAATAAATGCGTCATCTAACGCGCCTAAGTTAATGAATTTTCTATTTCGTAAAAAATAAGAATTCAGGAATTCCTAATGAATAAAAAAGATAAAATTAAAGGAGAAAAAAATATCTAAAAAAATGCAAAAGGCTCAATCTAAGAATAACGATATTTTTGTTTCTAAGTTTATGAAATATATAAATATATATTAAAATATTAAATTGTGATAAGGATATGATTTGTATGAATATATCGAATGATTGAGAAGATAGTTCACCTAGGAATATCGATATATAAAAGAAAGATAAAGCAGTTCATGAGGGTGCAATAAAAAAGCCACTTTAGAGTGGCTTTTTACAAACAATTGAGTTTCTTTGGAAATTATAAAGTGCCTGACGCGCCTGTGGTAAGTCATCCACCGATGCTTTGACAAACCCTTGTTCCAAAAACCAATGTGCGGTTCGTGTCGTAAGAATAAATAACTGTTGGATATTAGACTTTTTTGCTTTCTCTTCTAAATAGTGCAAGATTTGGCTACCACGATTTGATTTGCGGTAACTTGGATGTACCGCCACACAGGCTATTTCTGCAGAACGAATTTCATTTGACTCAGTTGGTATTGGATATAATGCTGCACAAGCCAGAACCATACCGTCACGTTCAATCACAGCGAAATGATCAATTTCATTTTCTAAGCGTTCTCTAGAGCGGTATACCAAAATGCCTTCTTGTTCTAATGGGCGTAATAAACTGATTAATCCACCGACATCCTGAATCGTCGCTGTGCGGACTTCTTCATAATGTGCATCGGTGATCATCGTGCCATGCCCATCACGAGTAAATAATTCTTCGATTAATGCACCATCATGTTCATATGACAATAAATGAACGCGGTTAACGCCATTTAAAGAGGCTTCCTTGGCATTTTGTAAATGCAATGCCAATTCATAATTTTGCTCTAAAGCAACGTCAATATGTTGATCTAGCTGATGCGGGGTCACTTCGCGCAACAACTGCTGTGGGCTTTGCATTAAACCTTGTTCGGAACCGAGAAAAATGAGTTTATCGGCACCGAGTTGGATAGCTGTTTTGGTCGCCACTTCTTCAGCAAGCAAGTTATAGACTTCACCAGTGGTTGAATAACCTGAGGGGCCAAGCAATACAATATTGTGATTGTCCAAATGCTTTTGAATCGCATCTGCATCGACTGAACGCACTTCACCGGTAAGTTGAAAATCGATACCGTTACGAATGCCATAAGGTTTAGCTGTTATAAAATTACCAGATACCACATCAATGCGAGCACCATACATGGGTGAGTTTGCAAGTCCCATAGACAATAAGGCTTCGATTTGTAAACGTATTGAGCCTACGGCAGACATGACCGCACCTAATGAATCACGTGTTGTTACTCTACGATGATTATGAAAAGGGCTATCTAAATTCTTCTCAGCAAGATTTGCACTGATTTGTGGTCTTGCTCCATGAACCAGAATGAGTCGAATGCCGAGAGAATGTAAAAGGGCAATATCATGAATAATATGTTGAAAATTTGGTGATTGAACTGCTTCCCCACCAAACATCAAAACAAAGGTTTTATTACGATGGGCGTTGATATACGGCGCTGAGTTTCGGAACCAATGCACATATTGCTGTGTCATATTTTGAGTTGTATCTATTGAGTCCGATTGCATGCATGTACCGATAGAAGCGAGAAGTGGTCATCAGATTCTAAACAAAAAAATGATTTTCCACACCTGCATTAAAATAAAGACATAAAAAAGCCCAAATTGAGTTTGGGCTGAGTGCAGGGAAGATCAATTTGAGAGGATCTAGGAATAAGCTTATCCGATGATACGCACGATGCGATCTGTACGCTCATTCACTAAGACATAGTCACCATTAATTTTGTACCACTGCTGGTTACGCGCCGCTTTAGGTAGATTCTTCGCTTGACGATCACTTAACTCAAATTTTGAAGAGTTGAATTGACGTGGTAACTGTTGACCTACTCGCCATTGACGGCTTGGATTTACATTTTGGAAGCCACGATTTTGTTCATAGCGGTCATGTTGATATTTCGCAGGCTGACCTTTATTCCAATGCGCTGGTGGTGGAGTTGGTTTTGAATAGTGACGGCCATCGTCATGTGGACCAGCCATCGCAGATGTTGCCAATAAACCACTCATTGCTAATGTAAGTACTGATACTAACTTTTTCATGTGGGATACCTCTAACTTTGTTATTTATCCGATATCGCTAAAGTACAAAATGATTTGAGATAAACCGTGGAGAGATATAGTCAATTTGTGAAATGTATGAAGAAGTGATGAAGATGAATGATTAGGATTGCACTCAACAAAAAACCCGACATAAAGTCGGGTCGATTTACACGTCAAAATTAATCTTGCTGGATTTTCAAAATACTATTGCTGTTTGAATCCACCAGAATAAAGTCATTATTCACTTTGTACCATTGTTGGTTTTTACCAGGTTTTGGTAGGTTATGATCTTTATATTCGGTTTTATAACTATTGCCACGATAGTGTTGAGGCATGACGTAGCCAGTTTGCCATTTATGTTGACGTAAACGTTTTACGCCACGCTCTTCTCTGTTTTTACGACGATCTTGGAACTCTTGATCTGATGAAGCATCATATTGAGTACGTTGCTCAAATCCTTTACCGCGTTCACGTGAACCTTTATCTTGGTAGTCATCAGAGTAAGGAGCAGCATTGGCAATATTTGCTGTAAATATTGCACTTAAAGATAATGTCAAAACTGTCATAATCTTTTTCATATTCCGCCCTCGTTGACCTTATAAATTGGGGTTCACACTAATGTACTGAAAAAATGCAGAGAAACTGTGAAGATAGAATGTAATTTAGATTAAAAATAACGAGATAATAAGAACATATTTTAATAGGAATGAAAATAGAAACCGATGCTTTAGCTGAGTAATCGTTGCTTTGAGCAATTTTAAATTTTGAATCCTAATATGATTTTTAAATTGTAAATATTTTAATAACACAGAAGATGATCTTCCTTTAAATGTGAAAATCATCTGATCCGTTTCATCTCAGTGCCACTGATTATGATATTCCTGCAATTGTTGAATGGCTTCGATAATGATCCACGCAGTTTCGGCATGATCTAAACCTTGAACTAATGAAGCATCCAACTGTAACTGTTCGATCGTTTGGATCGTTGATAATTTTCGAGCTTGGTCTGCCATATTATTTCCTTATAAAAGTGTTGAATTTCATGGCATTGATCATAGTTAAAATTTATAAATATAAAAAACCGAATATTTTTCTCAATTTAATCTGATTATTCGATTAAAGTTCAAATCAAATGCTTAGAAGACAGCATAATTTTTTATATCGATAAACTTAGCGTATGTATAGACTTTTGTTATAGTAAGAACAATTTTAAAGCAACACTAGGAATAGGTTATGTCTGTCGCTCCGCGTATTGGGATTTTAGGTGCTGGTGGCCGTATGGGTCGTACATTGATTCAAGCAGTTCAAGATGCCGGTTATCAATTAGCAGCAGCGGTAGAGCGTCCAGGCAGTAGCCTTATTGGCGCTGATGCAGGCGAATTAGCGGGTATTGGTACACTTGGTGTGAAAGTCGTGGGTGATATCCAAGATGTTTTAAATGATTGCGATGTATTTATTGATTTTACTGCACCAGTTGCAACTGAACAGCATTTGAAACTGTGCCGTGAGGCTGGTGTTGCATTAGTGATCGGTACGACGGGAATGAACGATGAGCAAAAAGCATTTTTAGATGAAAGTGCAACGATTGCTCCTGTAGTGTACGCAGCAAACTACTCCGTAGGCGTGAACGTATCCATTAAACTTTTAGAATTAGCATCTAAAGTCTTTGGTGACAGTGTCGATATTGAAGTGATCGAAGCACATCACCGTCATAAAGTAGATGCGCCATCAGGTACTGCTTTAATGATGGGTGAGGCGATTGCTGATGCATTAGGTCGTGATTTGAAGCAAGATGCTGTGTATCACCGTGAAGGACATACTGGTCCTCGTGAACGTCAAAGCATTGGTTTCCAAACCATTCGTGGTGGCGATATTGTGGGTGAACATACGGTAATGTTTATTGGTGAAGGTGAACGTGTAGAAATCACACATAAAGCCACGAATCGCATGAATTTTGCTGCAGGTGCAGTACGTGCAGCTGCTTGGGTTGTAGGTAAAGCACCGAAAAAATATGACATGAAAGACGTTTTAGGCTTCAACGATATCAAAGTTTAAGTTTAAAAAAACTGCGTGATCATCTAAATAATAATGTTAAATATGAAGAATAAAAATGAAGAAAATTTCTATGATCTGCTTGCTTGTCAGTGCCATTGGCCTGACAAGCCAAGTTCAAGCCAATGAAGCCTCACGACTCACCATTAACAAAAACAATATTAAGGTGTGGACGATACAAAATCCTGATCATCCTGTGTTGTCCTATCGTGCTGAAACAGTAGTGGATGCTTCACTCGAAAGAGCAGTTGCAATTGTTTTAGATGTAGAAAATGCAAAATCATGGGTACCCAATGTCGGTTCAGCACAGGTGATTTCTCAAGATTTGAAGCAAGGTGAATTTAAACTCTACATGGTGTTAGATTTTCCATTTCCTTTGAAAGATCGAGACCTGATTGTGCAAGGGAAAATGTATAAGGACTCAAAAGGTATTATTCATATTAAGAATAAAGCTTCGCAAACGGGAAAATCGAAGAATCCTCAGTATATTCGGCTGCAACACTATGTTGGAGACTGGAGCTTTGAACAGATTGGACCGAATAAGGTGAAGGTCAGTACTTCAGGATATGCGGATCCAGAAGGTGCAATTCCACAAAGTGTGACCAATATGTTTGTACAACAGCAGCCTTATCAAATGTTGCAAAAAATGAAAACTGAATTAGCAAAATCTCAATCTGCGCAGATACCGTTACCAGATATTTTGAAATAATGAGTTTAAATTAGGCATTTAATCATTTTTCAAAGTGTAAGCTGTAAATTGCTTTAACTCTGCTGCTTGAGGCAAATGAAAACTCAAAATTGGTTGCTTTGTCTTAGATGCCTGATCCAAGAGGTGGTCCCACTTGTTTGAACAACTAAAAGCTTATTTATAAGTGATACTCTGCTCTAGTTAAGCTACCTTATTTTGTTGTGGTAGCTGGTCATAGTAAAACTCATCTGGAGTCATTTTGTCCAG